>DASVJK010000022.1:0-12911 GCA_036385955.1 Chthoniobacterales bacterium
CTTCTAATCCAAAAGCGATCGAAGACTTTCCCAAATCAGCCCAGCTCGACGCCAACCTCGACGCCGTGGTTCTCGAAGATGGAAAACTTACCGTAAAAAGTTTCAACCTCGGTGCTGGCAAAGATTAATATGCCAACGGCCGTTAATCACTTGATAATCTTCCTGCTCATCCTCGAACTTTAAGATGAAAGCGCTCCGCTACTTCTTCTGCGTCGTTCTTCCGCCGGTCGCCGTCTTGATGACCGGCCGGATATTCAGTTTTTTCTTGAGCCTTCTGCTGACGCTTCTTGGCTGGGTTCCCGGCGTCATTCACGCGTGCCTGGTGGTCAACGATTATCAGGCCGAGCACCGACGTTAATCTAAAAACCGTCATCCTGAGCGAAGTCGAAGGATCTCAAATTTTTCCTTCACGCCAGCCTCGCCCTGGCCTCTCTCCGTCCGTCTCGACATTGGCCATTCGTCATTCGACCTGCGCACTTCCCCGCAGCTGCAACCTCTCGGCATCGGCCTGAAGCGCGGTGATGACCCCGGCGATTACGTCTTCCAAGGGCATCCCCAATTCCGCCGCCCCACGCACGATATCATCGCGGTTCACGGCACGGGCAAAAGCCTTGTCCTTCATCTTCTTTTTCACGGACGCCACGTCCACCTCGTGGATGCTCTTTGACGGCCTGACCCGTGCCACCGCCATGACGAAGCCGCTCAACTCATCTACCGCGTAGAGTGTCCGTTCGAGCGGCGTCTCGCGCGTGACGCCGGCATAACCCGCATGCGAAAGAATCGCGCGACAGATTTCCTCGCTCCATCCCTGTTCGCGCAGGATTGCCACTCCCACGAATGGATGACCTTCAGTCGGGCTTTGCTCCTGATTCGGATGGCGTTCGTAATCCATGTCGTGCAGCAGGCCCACTGCCTCCCACAAATCCGCGTCCACGCTGCGTACCTGCGCGAAATGCCGCATCGAATCAGCCACCGCGTAGCAATGGCGTCGCAAACTTTCCGATTGGACCCACTCGTGCAAGAGGGCTAAGGCGCGGTCGGCAAGCATTGTCATGCAACCGCCTAATCTTTCTCGCGCGCTTCGCCGTCGAATTTTTCTCGCAGTTTGTCCGCCGTGCGGACGACGATATCCCGGGCCCGGTCGCGTGTCCCGCTCGTTTCGGCGTGAAGCTGATCGATCGCCCGATCCATTGCGGCCTTGATGCTGGCCGCCGTGCCACCCTTCTCACACTCGCGCACCAGGACGCCCTCGAGCCGCGCGATCACACCATCCACCGTGTAGTCCGGACTTATTTTGAAATCGCCCGTCTCATGGTGCTCGATCGCGCTGTAGACGTCGATCACCGCCTCGCTATGCGAGCCCCATCTGAGCACCTTGTAGAAGAGCGCACCCTCCCGCTCACCTCGCGATATGAGGTCGATGAGCGCCGCGACTAGTGAAATCGGAATCAGTGCGAAGTCGCGCACATTATCGAGAAACAATTTGAGCTGAAAGACCAAGACATCGCGCAGAAACTTCCAGCGATCATCGGAATTAGCCCGCGGCGGTGTGGACATCGGCAAAGTCATGGCGCATCAATCAAACAGTGGGTTCATCTTGTATCTTGTAACCTTTAACTGATCACTTCTTCAATCCATGAAACGAATTCTTCTTTCTGCCATGATGCTGCTGTCCATCGCCTGTGGGCTTCGCGCGCAGACCGCGCCCGATGCGGCCGAGCTCACGAAGCTTTTGAAAGATTTCCTGGCCGGCGCCGGCCGGAACGCCGCCGCCATGCACGAGCGCTTTTGGGCGGACGACCTGATCTACACTTCGGCGTTGGGCCGCCGCAAAGGCAAAGCGGATATCCTGCGCGAACTGCGCGCGGAGACGCCCAAGCCAGAGGACGGAACCGCGGTTTACACCGCGGAAGAGATTCGCATCCAGCAATACGGCGACACCGCCATCGTTGCCTTTCGTCTGGTCGCTAACATCAAGAAGGGAGAAAAAACGGAGGTCGCCAATTACCTGAACACCGGCACGTTCCTGAAGCGCGGCGGCAAATGGCAGGCCGTTGGCTGGCAGGCCACGGCGGTGCCGAAAGCATCCACACCTACACCGACACCGCAGCCGGAAAAGAGCGCGGAGCGGAGCTAACGGCCCCAGCGTGGAACGCGTCCACTCGATCTCTCGTAAGACGTGCCGACGGTGAAGTGAAAATAATCATTTCCGATCTCACCGATGACATACCCCGACTCAAACTCGCGACCGTATTTGCCGCTGGACCTTCCGTAAAGAAATCCCACTTCTCCGCCGACATGAATACGATCCGGGGGCCGGATCTCCGCGACACTGTCGAGTGAATTTTTGGGATCCGGGATGGCCGAAGAAGCGGCGCTCTGCCGCTCCACCGGATTGAAAGACGGAAGAAAATCCACCGTCGGTTGCATCAAACCGAATGTGGTCGAGAGCGAGAAAAGCTGTCGATCCGCGAGGTCGAGCGAGGGAAGCCGGGGAAAAGGACGATTCAGGGTGGTGCCATCGAATTGGAATTGTTCCAGGCTCTGCGTGGGCTGCGCGGACAAGGAAAGGCAAAGACCGAGAAGTCCAGCAACGGCGAAAAGTGCACGTTTCATGAGAGAATTCTCAGCCGAAACGTCGCGAGCGCCAGCGAAATTTTGAGACGGAAGAAGCTATTGAATAGCGTGCGGTTTATAAATCGCGCCTACCAGTGCCCCCACAATTGCGAACTCGATCAAGCCGTCGGCGATTCACATCCATAGGATCGTTGTCGTTAACGGCTGCACCGCGAATCGGATGAGATCGCCGCCCGCGCAAAGAATCCCGATCACGATGCTCGATCCACCTCGGATCAGGGACTGCTGCTTGATCCTTTCGCATTGTGGTTCGCCGTCCGCCCGAATAGTCTCTATTCGTCACCGAGCGGATCTCTGCTGTTCGCTTTGGCATCCAAGCCACTCTTATGAAAAAAAGTTCCGGCATTCTTCTGGCGACAGTTCTTGTTTTCCTCACTTCTGCGCGCGCGCAGACGGACTGCATCAAAGCGGTCGAAAAATGGCGGAGCGACGAAGAGGCCGACCTGAAAAAGGAAACTGGCTGGCTGACGCTGGCGGGGCTTTTTTGGCTGAAGGACGGGATCAACACCGTCGGCGCGGGTCCGGATTTTGACGTTCGGCTGACCGACAACTTCAAAAAAGGAAAGTTCGGCGAAATCGATTTTAAGAACGGCGTGGCGGCTTTGAAGGTTGAAAGCGGCGTCGAGGCTCAGGGCGATGGCAAAAGCATTTCGACGATTGACCTTGTCTCCGATGAAAAGGGGAAGCCGACTGAGATTCGCACTGGGAGTCAGATCTTTTATCTGATCAGGCGGGAAGATCGGTTCGGCATCCGGTTGAAGGACAGCAAGAGCAAGGCGAGACTAACTTTCAAAGGCCAGCACTGGTTTCCTATTGACGAGAGTTATAAAGTTACAGCCCGATTCGAAGCCTTGCCGGAGCCGAAGGAGGTGATGATTCCGAATGTCCTCGGCGGGCATTTTAAGATGAAAAGTCCGGGCATTCTGAAATTCGCCTTCAAAGGAAAGGAGTATTCGCTCCAACCGGTCACGGAAGAAGATGGGACCTTGTTTATCATCTTCAGCGATAGCTCGAACCTGAGCGAGACTTACAAATCGGGACGATTTCTCTACGCCGATAAGGCCGTGAACGGGGAAGCGGTGCTTGATTTCAATAAAGCCGAGAATCCGCCGTGTGCCTTCACTCCCTTTGCCACTTGTCCGTTGCCGCCGCCGCAAAACAGTCTGGACGTTGAAATCAAGGCCGGCGAAAAGCGCTACGACCATTAAGCTGGTGGATCGGGCGCTCCGTCGCGCGATGTTTATTTTCGCCCCGAAAGCTTCCGGGGCCATTCTTCGTCATTGAAGATCAAACTTGTGCACGTCACGCCTGCTTCGGCTTTTTGCAATTCCGACACGTCGATCGTCCGCACGCGAAACCCACGCTTTTCGAGAAAAGCGCGGGTCTTGGGAAAAGAAACAGGAATGATCACCACATCATTAAGCAGGAGCGCGTTCGCGGCGGCTGACTCTTCCTCAGGAACGTCGAGCAATTCAAATCCGCGAAATCGCTCCGCGTCGATCCAGGATCGATTCACGAGAACCGTGTCGTTGCCAATATAGGAGCAGGCACTCTTCAGATGAAGGCAGCCTGTGACCTCGACAGGCTGCACTTGGTAGTCGTAGGCTCCAAGCAGGTTGCCTAACTGGTGGATGCCGTCCCGATTTGTGCGTCCCGATAAGCCGACGAATATCGAGCGACCGATGCGCAGGACGTCTCCTCCATCCAGAGTTGCAGGTTCGGCGAGAAACTTGAGCGGCCGGTAACGCAAGAGCACATTCGCCAGGCTCCTGGTTTCGGGCCGCCGGCTCAGCGCTCCTAGATTCGAGATGATGGCAACCTCGTCTACGACCAGGGCCGGATCCTCGACAAAGACGGCATCCGGAAGCTCTGGTTCGGCGGGAAGAGAAACGATCTGAACACCCAGTTCGGCGAGACAATCCTGATACGCTTTGTGCTGCGCAATTGCCCTGGCAACGTCGATCGGCTGCCTCGCGTGAAACGACAGCTCGCATTCGTTGATGCTCGAACTCACCTCACGAACGATGGCCGTCAACGGCATGGTCGAAAAACGCAGTTACGACCAACAGTTTTCGCCAGACACGAAGACGGGAATTTCATTGGGCGAAGGAATTTAGCCGCCACAGTGTTCGCTACAACCTTTGAATGAGGAGCGAGCAGCAGGCCTGCGACGGTTGATGGTTGATTGGATGGGCCGAAGCTGGTGGATCGGGCGCTCCGTCGCGCGATGTTTATGTTCGCCCCGAAAGCTCTCGGGGCCACTCTTCGGCATCGAGCGCGGAGCGCTCGATCCCCCTCGGATCAGGGACTGCCTTTCGCATTGTCGACTGCCGTTCGCTTGGATAATCTGTAGTCGTCACTAAGCGGATCTCTGGCATAACTGCCGGATATCGTTTCTCTCGTTGGGCATCCCGACAACTTATATGAAAAAACTTAAGCCATCATCCAGCGCGATGCGGTCAGAGATAAAGGCCGCGGCCAAGCCTGGCGCGAAACACAAAATCCAGGTGAGCCAGGACGAGATCACGCGGAGCGCTGCGTTTCGAAAGGCCACGTTGGAAGCAGAATCTTATGCCGAGGACCCCGGACGCCTGCGAAAGCTGTTCCTGGATGCAATCGAGAAGATCAACCATATCCCTCGTGGGCCTTTTGCTGAAACATGGCCTTATCTCATGGCGATGATCCGGTTGATCCGCGCTTATCCCCAAGGCGAATATCGAGACATCTCCTCGCAGAACCTGCTCATTGTCGTAGCCGCTATCATTTACTTCGTTTCTCCCTTCGACGTCATCCCGGACTGGGTGCCCGTTTTCGGGCATATCGATGACGCAATGGTTGTGCGCCTCGCCCTTGAGTCCGTTGGCGCCGATCTCGATACTTTCATGGCATGGGAGACTTCAAAGGTATAGCTCGTAGGTTGATCGTTGATGGGGAAGGAGGCCCGCCGGAGATATTGGCAACGTCCGTTGCCACTGCACCTCGCGACACTGGCTAAATGCAACCAAAGGCCTCGGCGATTGCGTATTAAAGATAATGAAGATCCAATATTTTTTCCTCGTCGCGATTGCCAACGCAATGCTCTCCGGCTGCGCGAGTGAGACGGCGTCTACGACTGCTCCACAGACCGACCAGACGAACAAGAGGGTTCACACCCAGGCAGAGTTAATGAAGACTGGCGAAACCGAGCCGGGACCAACTTTGGAGAAAGTCGACCCTGCTGTTCAGATATCTGGCCGGCGCTGATTGCCGCCGCGCGATGTTTGTTTTCGCCCCGAACGCTTCGGGGCCATTCTTCGGCATCGAGTGCGAAGCGCTCGATCCACCTCGGATCACGAGCGTCGCTCGGGCGAAGCTCCGCCGAGCTGTTGGTGGGATTTCTGTCAGCACCCGGTTATCAACACCGCAAGACGTATCCGGATACCGCAGATCTCATTTTTCTCGCGGTTGTCCCGCTCTCATGAAAAGTTTGCGCAGCGAACTAGTTAGACGCAGCTTCGAAGGAAGGGACTTGTGAACAGACGCGCAATATCTTTTTATCTGATCGGAATGGGCTTAACCCGCGCGTCGAGATATCCTGAGAGGGCCAAAACTTTCGATTTAGTTGATCCTTCTGTCCAGACGACTCCGCCGCTGATTGCCGCCGCCCGACGTTTGTTTTCGACCCGAACGCTTTCGTCGCCATTCTTCGGCATCGAGCGCGGGGCGCTCAAGCCACCTCGGATTACGAGCGTCGCTGCCTGCTTTTTCCTGCTCTCACGTTTTTCCTTGCGGCAGGTAGCTGGTTCCGGTGCAGGATGAGCCGGTGTTGCACGGATCTACAAAACAATGCGCGTGACATCGGGTTTTCCCGTTATTACGATCAGCGAATCAGGTGTTTAGTGAAGCGAGTGGAAAATAAGGGCACACCTCTATGATTAAACTGAAAGGCCTCAACAAAAAACTTCTACGACTGGAAGCCAGCGTTCAAAAGGACGCGAGGAAGCTCGCCAAATTAAAACGCAAAGTTGAGACAGCACTAAGGGCGGAGTCTGCGCAGGCTGAAGTAAAATCTCCCGCTCGGGTTGAGGAAGTTTCTAAAACTGCCAGGACTTCCACCCCCGTAGTGAAGAAGAGAAGCAGATTAACACCTGCAGGCCGCGACAAGCTATCAGCTCTGATGAAAGCACGATGGGCCGCTAAGAGAGCTGGGACAGCGCCCACCGGCGAGTTACAGCGCGCGGAAGCTTAGCTTTCCAATCCCTCGTTGAGAACGAGAGGACGAGAGGGCGGGAAGACACGGATTTTCCTCGTTCTGGCGCGGGCGCGGCGCTAGAAATTGGCGTATGCGCAAAGTGAATTTGAAAGATGTTGAGGAGCAGGAGCGGAAATCGCCGAAGGGGAAATTCCAGAAATTTGTGAAGGATGTGTCGATCGCATTGGGACGCGATCGTGAGTCGCTTGACCTGGCGAAACGGCATCCGTTCGATCTGGCGGTGGTGCGGATTCCCAAGGGCAAGTCGTATTGTCCGTATCACTCGCACGGAGCTGAGTCGGAGCTTTATCTCGTGATCTCCGGCCGCGGAAGCATTCGAGACAAGAACGGAACAACCGAAGTGACCGCGGGCGACGCGTTCTTTTTCGGGCCGGGCGCCGCCCATCAGCTCACGAACGCCGGTGACGAAGATTTTGCCTACTATGTTATCGCCGATAATCCACGTGGTGATTCTTGTTACTATCCAGACAGTGGCAAATGGGCGGTCCCGCTGGAAGGCTCCGACGAGGCGATCGTAAAGGGAAAAGAAACCGACTACTACGATGGCGAAGAGTAAGAGTCGCCGGGAGATGCGGTCCACTTCCCGTTCGTCCATTCAATGCGCGCATTTGGACGAAGCCGATCAGACCAATGCAGCTTAAGATTACCTACTACCTCGATGTCGCGTCCTCCTGGTGTTTCTGGGCCGAACCTGCGTGGGCCGCGCTGAAGGATCGTTACGCTGGGCGCGTGGATTTTGACTGGAAGATCGCATTGATGGATGCGGCGAGTCTTCCGACTTCCCGGGAGCAGTTGGGATGGTTTTACCGCCGGAGCGGAGTGATGATGCGCTCTCCTTTCATGTTAAGCACGGAGTGGCTCGATCCCGGTGTTGCGGAATATCCGGTGCGGAATTTCGTCGCGGAAGCAGCCAGGGAGATGGGAGTGACAGATGATCGGGTGAGGCTGGCGCTGGCAACCGCCGTGCTGCACGACGGAAAGCAGGCCGACCAATGGGACCTCGCGGCGGAAATCGGCGCGCAAGCGGGCGAACTCGACCAAATGAAATTGCTCGACCGCGCCCGTTCACCGGCGGTCGAAGCGCGAGTGCGAGCGAGCACCGCCGAGTTTCACGCGTTGAAAGTCACGCAACGGCCGACCTTTGTGATCGACAGCGAAATCGGTGATCGGGCCGTGTTCTCCGGCTTCGCCAAGCTCCCTCCGCTCGCGGCTGCTGTAGACGCGATGCTGGAGGATATCGCCGTTTACGAAAGCCACGCGGCGCATTTCGGCGTGCCACCGCCTTCGTAGTCCCAGGCGGGTTCATTGGGCCGCCAGGAGCCAACCTATGAAACAACACATGGTCATTGAGAGCTTCTTTCCAGGCTGCAAGAACAAGATCTACGAACGCTTTCATCAAAAGGGAAGAATGTTGCCGGAGGGGCTGGCATACGTGGACAGCTGGTTGGAGAAGGATGGTGATAGATGCTTTCAACTGATGGAGACGAATGACCCATCCCTTTTTCAAGTGTGGTTCGAGCATTGGAAGGATTTGGAAGCGATAGAAGTTGTTGAACTGGGTGAAAAGCCGAACGCGCAGGATGACGGCTAAGCACCTCCATTCCCGGTAGTCTCGAAGAGAACGCGACGGAGACCAAAGTCACTACGTGCTTGCCCTAATCGCGAGCGTCGTAGACGCTGGCGATGAAGAAAAACCGCTAAAAGAGGATTACCGATGGCCAGACCAAATTATTCCGGAGAAAAACGCAGGAAAGACCTGGCGAAAAAAGCGAAGAAGGAAGAGAAACGGCTCCGCAAATTGCAGGCGAAGGAAAATCCGACTTCAGAAGACGAAGAGGCTGCGGAGCCTGCCGGCGCCGGGGAGGAGATGAAGGATGAAGGATGACGAAGAGTGACGGGGGACGAGTCTTGGTGCTGGTGGATGAAGCGAACGTCGTCAGCTCGGTTCGAACCCAGGGGCGTGGCCTCGATTGGCTGAAACTCCGCGACTTTCTGACCGGTGGGAAGACCGGACGGAAACTAATCGAGATGGTGGTCTATGCCGGACTTCCGCCCGCCATCCCGGTCTGGCAAGAGGAGCGGGATAAAAAAAACAAATTTGTCCATTGGCTTCGCTCCAATGGATTCCTCGCGGTGACGAAAGATGGCTCGCCCACCGAAGAGGGCCACTACAAGGCTAATATGGACGTGATGATGGCGATCGACGCGGTCGAGCTTTCCGCGCGGATGCGGCCCGATGTTATCATTCTCGTGACGGGCGATGCCGATTTCGCTTACCTGGCTCTACAGTTGAGGCGACGCGGAATTCGCGTCGAGGTGGCGTCGGTCGCACAAAATCTTGGCAGCGCGCTGAAAGCCGCGGCGAATGAAGTGATCGATTTGGCGCCTTTGTTCGCGACGTTCGAGGCTTTGTAGGGCAAGCGCATCGCTTGCCCTACAATTTTGCCTGCATCGCCCGCGACTTTCGGGGCTTCCAATTCCCGCCGTGCCTGCCTACCTCTTCGGCTTCACCGTTTGCTTGGCAGCCTTGTTGTCATTCTTTTGCCTGGCTGCGGCGTTGGCTTTCGCCTGTTTCTGCGCCGCCTGTTTATTCTTGGTCTTCGGTGATTTATCGCCCATATCGGTAAACATTCGCAGACCTGCGCGTAATCGCGAGCTTTTGTAGGGCAAGCGCGTCGCTTGCCTCTTGTGCAGGGCGGCAAACGATGCGATTGCCCTGCCAACAGGCGCCGACCGCCGCTCCAGGTCCTCTGCTAGCTTCGGACGCGTTTCGTCTTCGCGGCCAGCAACACGTCGCGCCCGACCAGATAGAGTATGACGCAGAGTGCGACGAACGGGAGCATCGCGAGGAGATCGGACGAGGGACCGTCGAAGAATGGGTTGTGGGCCGTGGCCCACTTCTCGAAGTCATCGAGCCGGTCCTTCATCGGGATGGCGAGAAAAGCGAAAAGCACACCTGCCAGCGTGCCACCCGCGATGTAGCCTGATGCGAGAAGGACGCCGTTGCTCTTGTCGCCTTCAGCCACGAGTTGATCTTCCGTCAGTTGTGCGCCGGCGTGTTTGCGCCGGGTGTATTTGTCCACCAGCCAACGCACCATGCCGCCCACGTAAATCGGCGCGGAACTGGAGATGGGAAGGTAAACGCCGACCGCGAACGCGAGCGCGGAAACTCCGGAAAGCTCGAGCACAATCGCAATGAATACGCCTAACAAAACCAGGCCCCACGGCAGTTGTCCGCCGAGGATTCCCTTGATGATGTAGGAGACGAGGGTCGCTTTCGGCGCGGTGAATTTCTGGACGCTTGAGCCGTCGGGCCGTTTGTTGTAGACGCCGTTGATGCCGGGATCGGCGAGGTAAACCGGCACGCCGTCGTTGTTCACGAGATAACGACCAGCGGGTCCGCTGTCGGTGGTGGTTTTGTGGTAGACGAAGTAATCGTTAGGATCGGCGCCCGCTTGCGCGCCGGACAAGCGTTCATGTTTTGGTTGGCCGTCGCTGTCTTTCACGTAATCGGACAGATCGGCCCGAAAGCTGGTCGGGAAAGCAAAATCCTGGTTGCCGGCGACCGGAACGTAAACCGTGCCGGATTGATTCAGCTGCATCAGGATCGGACCGAGAATAATGGCCGACGCGAGCGTGCCGATCAGGATCGCGAGCTGTTGAGATTTCGGCGTCGAGCCGACGAGGAAACCGGTCTTTAGATCCTGCGAAATGGTTCCGCCGTTCGACGACGCGATGCAGACGATGCCGCCGATGGAAAGCGCGGTGACAAAGTAGGGGGGCGCCGTCCAACCGATGACGAGAAAGATGAGACAAGTCAGCAACAGCGTCGCGATCATCATGCCTGAAGTCGGACAGGACGATGAGCCGATTTCGCCGGTCAAGCGCGATGAAACGGTTACAAACAGAAACCCGAAGGCGACGATGAGAATTGCGCCTAACAAGTTAAATCGCAGATTCAATTGCGGCGCCACCATGATGACGATGAGCAATGCGATGATTCCGCCGATGACCCATTTCATTGAGAGGTCCTGATCCGTGCGCGGCACGTCTTCGCGGACGACACCGGAGCTGCGAAGGTCCGCGAGCCCGCCCTTCAATCCATGCCAGATGAGCGGGATGGAGCGAAAGAGGCTGATAATGCCGGCTGCGGCGACCGCTCCTGCGCCGATGTATAGAATGTAGCCATGCTGAATTTGCTCGACCGACATGTCGGCGATGCTGTGCCCAGTTTCCGGCGCCAGCGGCAATGTTCCGGCGGCGCCGAAGTATTTGATCGCCGGAATGAGGACGAGGTAGGACAAGACCCCGCCGCCCATCATGAGCGCGGAGATGCGGGGACCGATGATGTAACCGACGCCGAGCAACGCGGGATTGTTCTCGAGCGAAATGGAGGCGCCATCGAATGGTTTCCCGAAAACTTTCTCCGGGATTTCCTTCATGGCTTTGAAGATTTGCAGCAGGCCGTAGTAGATGAAGCCGATCGCGAAGCCGCCGATGATGATCTTGCCACCGCTGACCGCTTCGTCGGCCGCGGCGCGCGCAACGGCATCGCCGGCATGCGCGGCATCGCGCGATTCAGGCGACGCGGCGGCCTTCAACACCTCGGCGCATGCCGTGCCCTCAGGGTACTTCAAGTAACCGTGCTGCTGCACGATGAGCGCACGGCGCAGCGGAATCATCATCAGGATTCCAATCAGCCCGCCAAGGATGGCGACCAGCATGACGCGCGTGATCTCGAGATCGAATCCCAGAATCATGATCGCAGGCATGGTCACGCCGAGACCGAAGGCGATTGATTCGCCGGCTGAACCCGCGGTCTGCACGATGTTGTTCTCGAGAATGGTCGAATCCCGCAGTCCGAGCTTGGAAAGAAGGCGAAAGATCGTGATCGAGATGACCGCGACAGGAATGGACGCACTCACCGTCAGGCCGACTTTGAGCACGAGATAAAGCGAGGAGGCGCCGAAGACCATCCCAAGCAGTGTGCCGATGATGAGCGGGAGCGGCGTCAGCTCGCGCAGCCGCGCGTGCGGTGGAATGAACGGCCGAAAGCGGGCGAGAATTGGGTTTACTGGTGACGCCCCAACGATGTCCGGAAACTCGTTAGGCGGGTTGGACGGATCGATGTTTATCATGGGAATCCGAGCCGGCCTAGCGAGCTACGCGGTCACGTCGATCGCTTCGCCGCCATTCCCAGGATCCATCGATAGAGCAGGAACGCTGTTGCGGTGAAGGCTACCCCGCCAATGATTTTTCCGGCCGTTTCGAATTCGGGACTGACGAGCGCGAGCGGTGCGCCTACGCCGGAGAACACGACGATGGCGGAGATTACCACGCCGATGGTGCTTTCGCCGACGATCAACCCCGACGCGAGCAGCACGCCCAGCTGCTTGGTGGATTCTGGTTTCGGCGTGCGGTCAGCGGCGCGGTCAAAGAACCAACCCACGATCGCGCCGACCACGATCATGAGCGTGCTCGCGGTCGGCAGATAAATCCCGAGTCCCACGGCCAGCGGAGGAACGCGCATGTGTTTCGTTCCGCGCGCGAGGATGGCGTCGAGGACAATGATGGCGACGCCGATCAGCGCGCCCATCCGGATGAGACTCCAATCGATGTCTGCGGCGATGACGCCCTGTGCGAGCGACGAGATGAGGCCGGCCTGCGGGGCGGGTAGCGGATTCTTAAGTAGTTCAGCACCCGGCGCGCCCACGAAACCATACGCCTGATTGACCAGGTTAAGCACCGGTGGAATGACTGCGGCCCCGGCGAGGACACCGACGATGAGTGCGACCTGCTGCTTCCACGGCGTCGCATCGACCAGTTGCCCGGTTTTGAGATCCTGCAGGTTGTTGTTCGCGATCGCGGCCACATTGAAGATCACGGCGGTAGTGAAGAGCGCGAATGCCATCAACGCCTTGACCGCATCCGGTCCGACGTATGGCTTGACGCCGAGGACAAGCAGCAACGCAGCGCCGATCACTACCAGAATGCCGATGCCCGAGAGCGGGCTGTTGGATGA
>DASVJK010000023.1:0-25392 GCA_036385955.1 Chthoniobacterales bacterium
GAAGGCCTGCAATTCGATCAATCGCGGCACCAAACGGCCGTCTTCGACGCAAATGCCGAGATCAACGATGAGGAACTCCGGGTGCGACGATTCGTTAGGCACGGCCAATCCCGCGGGAATCGCCGAAGCGGCGTGCTGCAAAAACTCAGGGCTTTGCGTTTGCGCTTGAATCGCCTGCGCGGCTGCGACGGCTTCGTCGGTGAACTCGCGCGTCAGAAAGATCGGCGTCTCGGAAATCCGGAAACCAGCCGGCCAGCGGACGCTTTCATTCACGCAGCGCAGGAGCGCCGCGTACTTTTCCGGCGAAAAGTCAGCGTTAAATCGCGCTCGCAGTTCGGCATTCATCCAAGTGGGGACGGCTTTTCAAGCCATGCGAATTACTTGTGTGCTTCCAGCTTGGTGCGCGAGCGAAACAAAGTCACGCACCACGCGGCGATCCGCCTCCGCCTATGTCCTACCGTTCGGCTGCTCAAATCAGCGCGCTGAGGTGAAGCGCCGGCACGACGGCAACGATTCCCTCGTCGTCGGATCCAACCACGCTGCGACCGCCCAGTGGCAGGCAGACATGGCCGAGGGTCGGAACGGCGTATTCATGCCCAGCGCTCATCCGAATCGAAAAGGCCGCAACCGGCGTTCGCTCGACACGCTTGCGGAGATCAGCAATCACAACGACCTAACTTAGCGGCGCCCTAAAAAGTCCGCAACTTCAGACCAAAAACTCCCCGCGTTCCATCACCTTCAGGCCGTCGAACCAGATGTCGAAGTCGCGGCCGACGCAATCGATGTGGGTTTTCGAAATCCAATTTTGGCCGGTATGTTCGGCGTAGGGATGACCGAAAGCGATATGAATGCCCGGGATTTTTTCGTCCTGCAAAATATTGCCAATCACATGGGTGCACGCCGTATTCGTTCCGACCGCAAATTCGCCAACGCGATTGCTGTTTTCGTCCGTGTTCGTGTAGGCTCGGAATTCTTCCAGGAGTTCGTTGTTCTCACACCGCAGGGCGCGAATCCGATTATTCTCCACTTCGATCGTGAGCGGCGTCTCCCGGATGTCTCCATACTTCTGGCAGAGGTAATCACCCACCACACCGTCCACGACGTAGATGCCGTTGGAATTGGCGGGGGAAGTGAAAATTTCCCCGCCGGGGAGGTTGCCCCATTTGTCCGGCGTGATGATGCCGCTGGTCTTCAGCCACTTCAGTGCCGGCGAAAACTCGGCCTCGTAATCGGTGCCGGCCGGCGTGCGACCTTTGATGCGCTTGGCCGTGCGCGCGCGCTTTATCAGTCGCCGGCTGAGCGTGTCGACCGCGTGAAAATCGGCGCGCATTCCTTGCAGCATGATCTGACGGGTGATGTTGACCATGTGGCCGTGGCGAATGCGGTGTTTGTTCACGACGTCGCTGATCTGCATGCGCGAATGGAGCTCGCCCCGCTGCGATTGCGCGCAAAAAATACTGACCTGCGATTGCGCCAAATCTTCCAGGACGATCTCAGGCATGTCGGTCATGGGGCGCTCGGCATATTCTTCGAGCACGAAAACCGATTGCTCCGCTCCAATCTCTTCCACTTCCTTTTGCAGAGCTGCGGCAATTTCCCGTGTAACCTCGTCGGTAATAATCGTGATCCGCTCCCCGGGTTTCAGGCGCAGACAATCGCGAATGGCGTTGCGCGCGCCGGGCAGCAGTTCCGGGTCGATTGCTAAAATGTGGGCGCGGTCGGGCATGTTAGCGAAAGAGCGGTCAGCATTACGCGAAAAGCGGGCGAGGGCAATTCGGCCCGTGTCTCGGTGGGTCGAACAGAGTCTAGGCGACAGATGAATTCGGATGAAACACGAATGGAAGAAAAGCGGCGATTGCGACTGTCTCTAAAATCTGTGTCAATCCGTGTTCATCCATGGCTGGCCGCCGGCTCTTCGACCGTCAGGCGCTCGTAGGTTTCGCGCACGATTAAATCGACCACTTCTTTCATGTCGTGATTTTTCTCCCACACTTCGAGCTGTCGATCAGCACCGGTGCCTTCGCGCAAAAGTCTTTCGATATGCGCGATTTCATTCCGGCTCCCGAGTTCATCGACTTCAGTCGAAACGAACTCAAGAATTTCGTTCACCAGACTCCGCGTCTCGACCTCCGACTCGCGCCCGAAGTCGATCAGTTTGCCGTCCAGGCCGTAGCGCGAGGCGCGCCAGCGATTCTCATCGATCAACCGTCGCCGGTAGATTCGGAAGCTGAGATTTTGTCGCTGCAGTTTGTGCAGCTTTACGACGATCGCCTGGATGAGCGCGGCGATCGCCATTGTATCGTCGACGCGGGATTGCGCATCGCAGATCCGAAATTCTAGCGTGTCGAAAAATGGATGGAGCCGGATGTCCCACCAAATCTTCTTGGCGTTATCGACGCACTTGGTGCGGACGAGGAGTCTTAGATAATCCTCATATTCAGAAAGACCTTCGAACGCATCAGGGATGCCGGTGCGCGGGAAACGCTGAAAGACTTTCAACCGATAGCCTTTGAAACCGGTGTTGCGTCCGACCCAAAAAGGGGAGCTCGTCGAAAGCGCGTAAATGTGCGGAAGAAAATAACGCGCCTGGTTCATGACATGGATTGCGGTTTCGCGATCGGCGATGCCGACATGGACGTGCAATCCGAAGATCAGATTCGCACGCGCGACCTGCTGCATGTCTTTCACGATCGTCTCGTAGCGCTCGCCTTCCGTGATCGCTTGATCGAACCAATGTGAAAACGGATGCGTGCCGGCTGACGCGATCTTCATTCCGCCGCGCGCGGCGAGACTCGCTAGTTCGCTGCGCAAGCGGATGACTTGCTCGCGCGCCTCCGCACAGGTGTGGCAGACATCGGTGCCCAGCTCGACAACAGACTGATGCATCTCGGGCTTGATGCGTTCCTGAAGGGTTACCTTCCCTGCGCCGAGAATCTGCTGAATGTGCGAACGCAGCTCGCGGGTTTCCGGATCAACGATCTGGAATTCCTCTTCGATACCCAGGGTGTAGACGTGATCTTCCGCAGTCATTTCGCCCAACAACCGCCAACTGGGGAGGCGGCGCAAGTCCGCGTAGATCGGTCCGGTCTCACGCGTGCCATCCCCCAGCCGCGCAGCCGGCGCCCATTCTCCCCTCTTTATTAGACGTTGGAGTTTCTGCGTAACGAATCCACCGCGTCCGGCGATTGTCACTTTGCCGCACCGCTGCCAGCCAGCTCCCGGTCCTTCAGCTCCAGAGCGCGGTATCGCTTTTCCGCTGCGCGGACGGCGCATCCATTATCCGTTAGGCGAAGCCGGCGTCGGCGAAGAGGCGGTGGATGACGTGGGGATCATGATCGTCTGGCCGATCTGCAATTTTCGATCGTTCTCGATATGGTTGAATCTCTGCAATTCTTCCACGCTTACTTTGTGCATCTTCGCGATGGACGTAAGCGTCTCCCCTTTCGCTACGACATGGCTGTTGCCTGTTTGAGATGGCTTGGGAGCCTCGGCCGTGGCTGGCGCGGGTGTTTCGCCAATCATCACGCCAGGCCGAATGGCGGAAACTTGCTGCTCGAGTCTTAGAATCTGCTGTGAGAGCGCATCGATCTTCGCGTTTTGCAGGTCGATTTTCTTCGTCAATGCTTCGAGCAGTGCCGCGTTCGATCTATCTCCCGATGGCGCCTGGGCGGAAACTATTGTGCAAGTCATCGCCGCAAGAAGAAAAGAAAAGGAGCAAAGGGCGAAGCGCTTCATGGAGGCCATCTTGGCAGAGAGGGAAGATAGTGGCAAGTCCCCGCGCGCTGCAGCCACGCCCCTGCGGAGTGTGCCGGACACGGCCGACAGAGACGCGTGGCTATAAGGGCCGGCCAGCTTGCCTTTCGCTGATTTATCTTCTAGCCTTTTTGCATGCCTGAGCGCATCCAAAAGCCCCCGCTTCCATGGGGACCGAAGCAGGGAGACGGCGACGGCCCCCGATCACCGGATATCTCGCGACCCGATACCCGCGACCTTCTCAAAAAGATGCGCAAGGTCGATCCCAACCAGTCCAAACGCTATCGCCAGCGAACGGGTCAGTGATGGAACCGATCGCCCTGGGGCTCGACCAGAATTTCTCTGGAGCGAGCGATGATTTTCCGGCGTTGCTCCGCCGTCGTGGCCTTCTTGCGCCATTACCGGTGCAGACTGGCATCGCTTCCGGCGCGAACCCGGCGTGGGTTCCAACGCAGGCTACGACAATTCTGGCCTTCAAGTTTCAAGGCGGCGTCCTCGTCGCCGGAGATCGGCGTGCGACGTCGGGCAATACCGTCGTCTTCGATCGCGCGGATAAAGTGCTCGAGATCGATCGGCACTCGATCATGGCGATAGCGGGAGTGCCGGCGACCGCATGGGAAATGGCGCGCGTCCTCGAACATTCCTTTCAGTTTTTCCGGCGAACACAATTGCAGGAAATGAGCGTGGACGGAAAAGTGCGCGCGCTTTCAAAATTGTTGCGGGACAATTTTGGATTCGTCCTGCAAGGCGCCGGCATCGTAGTGCCAATCTTCGCCACTTACGATTCCGGCGCGGACCCTTCCGCGCGGCTTTATTTTTACGACGCGATGGGCGCGCAATTTGAAGTGGCCGACTACGCCGCCACCGGCTCGGGGTCTCCGGCCGTGCGCGGGATTCTGTATTACGAAAACAACTGGGGGAAAAAGCCGCTGGCAAAGCTGGGAGAAGACGAGGCGGTGACAGTTGCGTTGCGTGCGCTGGACACAGCGGCCGAATCGGACACAGCAACGGGCGGGGTGGATCGGAATGCGAAGATCTTTCCGGTGATCAAGATTGTGTCTCGCGACGGCATCACGACCTTGCCCGAGAAGCGGATCGCCGCGCTCTTCAAACGAAACGTCGCATGATCGAAGAGCCATACCGTTGGGTCGAAGCGATTGCGAATCGCGGCGAATACATTGAGACGCAGCTCGCCGCGGGAAGTCCCATCGCGGCAGTCGGCTATCGCGCCGGGATTTTGTTTCTGACCCTCGGCCGGAGCCGGCAAAAACTTTTCGAGATCTATGACCGGATTGCCATGGGCGCGATCGGCCATCCGGGCGATATCGAGCGTTTGCGCATGGCGGCGATCGAACTGGCCAGCGCGGAGGGCTTCACGCGCTCAGCGGCTGACGTTTCGTTGCGGCGGCTGGCGCATTATTCACTGAGCCCGGTCTTGAAAACGGCGTTCGAGCAGGTCTACGGCGCGCCTTATCTCGCGCGCCTGCTTTTCGCGGAAATCGGCGCGAAACAAGAAGCGGATTTGTTCCTCCGTTTGGAGTACGACGGCGCAATCGCGACCAACAGCGCGACCTTTGCACAGACGCGGCAGGATTTTGGTGCGATCAGCGGGACGCGGCAATCGACGGAACTAATGGAGAGGTTCCTGCGGGCCGAACACTCCGCCGGCGCGACCTTTGAACGGACGTTGAAGGTTGGACTGGATGCCTGGACGGTCGGTCACCTAGCAATGGGCAACGGCGGGGTGAAGGAGCTCCCCGCGCGCGACAGCATTGTTGCTGAGCGAAAAGAACGATTGCGCGCAGCTGGCATCGAAGCGGCGATTCTGGAACGCGACGACAAGATCGCAATCCGGTATCGCGCGTTGACCGAGGCCGAAATCCGATCCGCCCTGGGCGACTAAGTTTCCCGGCTATGTTCGGGAAAGTCGACCGAGGCCCGAGAAGAGCGCGGCCGCTTCTTGCCTGGATCGGCCTGCTGCTGATGGTCGTGTCGTTCGCCTGGCTGCAACTTTTGTCTCCAATATTAAGGCGGCAGGCCGATCGAGCGCCTGCGACCGAAGGCCCAGTCGCACTCGTGGTTCTCGATCCCGGCCACGGTGGTCAGGATTCTGGAACAATGAAGGCCGGCATGCTGGAGAAGGAGCTTGCACTCGATGTCGCGCACCGAGTGGAGCGGTTCCTGCAACTTCAGGGTGTCGCCACCCTGCTCACGCGCACCGGCGACACATACGTTTCGCTGGCGGATCGCGCCGCAGTCGCCAACGCGCAACGCAATTGCGTTTTCATAAGTATTCATTTTGACGACGCCGCAAGGCCGGCGGTGACGGGGGTCGAAACCTATTACGCTGCTCACCAGATTTCGAATTCAACGCGCGTGGCGTCCTGGTTGCCGTTCCTGCAGCGGACATCACTGGAATCGGCCAATGTGGCAAGCCAGAGTCTGGCTGCCTTTATCCAGGATGCTCTCGTCACGCGTACCCAGGCCGTGAATCGTGGAACGACCCCGCAACAATTCTTTGTCATCGCAAACGTGCACCACCCGGCGGTGCTGGTGGAAGGCGGTTTTCTCACGAACGCGGATGAGATGAACAAGCTCGCGACTGGCGATTACCGCGAACAGATCGCGGCTGCGATTAGCGACGGAGTGATGCGTTATCGAGAGGTCTTGCAGGAGCAACGGGCGCCTCTCGGCGTCAACTTGCCCGGTAGTGAATAGCACAAAATCCGAAGCGTCAAAAAACCACTGGCGCCTCCCGCCGACCGGCCGTCTCGACATGGAGACGCTGGCATCGCCTGGCCTGCTGCCCGGCCAATGGACACCAGGGTTCGGGCCGGGCTCGATCGCGCATCGGCCCGACCGGCGAGCGCGTTTATGTTCCGAACTGATTCCAGCGCGGTGTCGATTTGTTACTCCAGATGGGACCCCGAACTGGAGTCTTCGAATTCCACGGACTGAAGTTCGGCGAAGACGGTTCCAACAAAAATTTGCGCCTGGATTTTCAACAGAAGTCGATCAGGATCGTCGGAGAGCCAGACGGTGGCGCGGCGAAACTTCCGGTACGGCTCAAGCTCCCGGTTTTTTCCGATCTTGCTCAGCTGCAAGTCGAGTTTGATGGCATTGTAGGTTCCCGCGGGGCCAGTGAGCCGTTCGCGGCCGAGAACAGTGACTGTGGCCAAATAAACGGATGTGGCCGGATAGACGACAATTCGTTGGATACTGCGATCCTGAAGTGGCTGGCTTCTCAGGTAGAATAACGCGGAATACAAATCGAAGAGGTTGGGAGAGTCGAAGCGCCGGATTTTCGGACCCACGCTCTTGCTCGGCGTCTCAGTTTCCCTCGAGGTGACGCCGCTTGAATCGAACGACAAACTCGTGACGGTTTTATTGTTCCGAACATTTTCGATCTGCTTCATTTCAAGAGGATGCAATGTGCCGGCATCCAAACGCGATGAATAGGTGGCGTCGAATTTCCAAAGCGCCCGAATCAATCCGGTCGTGTGAATCGTCCCGTCGAGTTGAAACCGATCGCCTGACGGCTTGGTCAGCCGCACATCAGCCGTAGCTCCCGGGAACCCGCTCCAGCCGAAGCCGTATTTTGCGTGCATCGGTCGGGGCCCTGGAAAACCGGGGGGCGAGGAAGCGGTCACGGTCGCCTCCCACTTCGCGCCCAAAGCCGCGGAAGCGAATAACAGGACCAGCGAAAAAATGTTCGCGCCGTTCCGGACGCCTGATCTCACGGACGATCCTCCCGAATCCCCTCGGAAAGTGCACGCGTCATAGGCGGTAGATTGACCGGCGCATAAAAAACACGCGGATATGCCGCGTGTTTTTCAATCTCGAAAATGGGGTGGGCCTCTTAAGGCTTCGTGGCTGGTTTGGCGGGACTCGTCGCTGGTTTTGGAGAACTCGCCGCAGGGGAAGTCTTTTCAGGCATGCTCGCTGCCTTCTTGTTGAGCGCGGTGATTATCTCAGTGGTGAAATCCGCACTGTCCTTGGAGTACAAGACCACGGGCACATAGTTCGTGCTCAGGCCGGATTTATCGAAGACCAAATCCATACCATTCGACTTCACGCGTTCCAACACGAGCTCCGTGATTTCCTGGACGATGCCCTCCCGCATCCGCATGGCTTGCTGTTGCAGCTGTTGCTCGCGAGTTTGACGAAATTCATTGATCTCGCGCTCCATGTTTTTGATGTTCGCGATCTTCTCGTCCCGGTCCTTGGCCTTTTGGGCTTTGGCGTCCGCGCTTAACGCCGGAGCATCAAGCTGCTGATTGAGTTTGTTGATTTCGTCGAGGGCCTTTTTGTATCCGTCCGTCCGGTCGTCGAATTCCTTTTTGGCGGCATTTTTCGCGTCGTTGACCTTCGCCTCAGCGTCCTTCGTTTTGTTGTATTCCTTGAACGCGCGCTGCATGTCGATAGTGCCGATTTTGACGGTGCCTTGGGCGAAGCTCGCTGCTGGAAACGCAAGACCGGCGGCCAGTGCGAGAAGGAGAAATTTTTTCATAAACAGATGTAAAATAGGTTGCTGGAAAGGGATTAGACCGCGACTGCAATCATTCGTTCAAAATTGATAACCGACGTTAAAGTTGAATTTGCCGCTTCCCTTGGTCACATCTTTTTGAATGGGAATGCCATAATCGATTCGAATTGGCCCGATCGGCAGGTCGAGCCGTAGACCAACGCCGACATCCGAGACGATATGATTCATGTTGAAATTCCAGGAGGCGGCATTCACGAAGCCCGTATCGTAGAAGACGGCCGCTCGAGCTTTTTCGATGATCGGAACAGTGTATTCCACAGTAAATCGGGCGAGCGACTGACCCCCGAGCGGCTCGCCAAGGATATCCCGCGGACTAACATCGTGAAAATCGAAACCGCGCAAATCATTTGAACCCCCGAGAAAGAGCCGGTCGAAGATTCGAACGCGATCGCCGTTACCCCATGTGTCGACCGTCGCGAGCGCGCCCTGAAACTGGAGGATCGTGTCCTTCCAAAGGTGGAAAAATTGCGCGGCTTCGAGGCTGAATCCGTAGATCTGCGTGTCCCCGCCTAAAAATCCGCCCGCGATGTAAGGAGCGAAGACGACTCGCGTGCCGCGCCTGCTCAGAAATGGATTGTCGCGGGTGTCGAAGACAATGGACGGGGTTATCTGGCTTTTCGTGACCGATCCCTCTTCGCTGCGAATCGCATTCGAGGCGCCGCTCGACACATTGAAGAGCTCTTGGGTATCGAGGCGATATTGCAGACTCACCGATGTGAAAGCGCCAATCGCCTTCCGGGTATCGATGGAGAATCCATAGTCACGCTGGGCATAAATGGAACTGAGATAGTCTGCTTCGCTATAAAAGAGTTGGCCTCCGAGGGAAAGACGGCGATCGAGGAAATACGGCTCCGTCAGCGAAAGATTGACATCTTTTCGGCTCGTTCCGTATTGGATGCGAGCGCGAAACTTTTGCCCGGCCCCGGTGAAGTTCGGCCAATTCAGCAAATCAAAATTGCCCTGGGTCATCTCGACGAACCCGACCAGTTGATCGATCGTGCTGAAGCCGGCGCCGAAATTGAGGGATCCGGTGCGTTTTTCTTCCACCTGGATAATGAGATCCTTGCGTCCCGCCACCCCGGTGTCTTCGGGGTACGTTTCGACCTTCGAAAAGAAGCCAAGATTATCGAGCCGTTTCTTGGTCGTCTCGACCCGCACGCTGTTGAAGGTGTCGCCTGGCGCGATCAACACTTCGCGCCGGATCACTTTGTCTTTGGTGCGCGTGTTTCCGATAATATTGATTCGTTGGACGAACGAAGGGTTGCCCTCCTCAATGGTGTATTTGACGTCAATCGTGCTCTGGCCGGCGGGCACACCCTGGGGCGTTACTTGCAAATCGACGTAGCCGCCGCTCCCGTAAGCGTCGGCGATTTTTTTCGAATCCTCGCGAATCTGTTTGGGCGAGTAAACGCTACCCGCTTTCATTTTCAAAAGGGCGCGCACCTTCTGCTCGGTCGCGGCTTTGGTGCCGGTGATCGCCAGTTTGCCGACGTGATACTGAGCTCCTTCCGCCAGCACGACCACAATCGTCATCTTCCCCGGGGTCCGCTCTCGCCGGACCTCTTTGACCTCGACATCGATGTAGCCGTGATCCTGGTACCATTCACGGACGGAATTGATGTCCTGCTCGAGCTGTGTTTCATCGAGCCGTCCGGATTTGTCGATGAACGAATAGAGCGTCTTGCCCTTGGTCTTCATCTGCTTGCGCAGGATGCGGTCCCCGAACTTTGTGTTTCCTTCGAAACGGACTGCGCTAACCGTGCCCTTTGGTCCTTCGATGATCGTGTAGATCACGCGGGAAGTTCCGCGCGCTTCATCGGTGTCGACATGGAACTTGACGTCGATGTTGGTGAAGCCCTTCGCCTGGTAGGTTTCGATGATTTTTTGCCGTCCTTTTTCGAGCTCCTCTTCACTCAGCGGCCCATTGATCTTCAGGCTGATGCTCTTGCGCAGCTTCTTCGCACTAATCCGCTCGGCACCGGCGATTTCGATTTCATTCACGAGCGAACGCGTCTGGAGGACGACCATCACTTTTACGCCGTCACCCTCTGGCTCGGCGAAAATTCTGACGTTTTGCACCGCGCCCGTGGCGTAGAGAGCACGAATGTCTTGTTCGGCAAGCGACTCGGAATACGGGTCGCCTGCTTTCGTGCGAATCTGCGCTGTGACCCGCGCCTTGGAAATCGTTTGCGGTCCGACGTATTGAATCTCGACGGACCGGATGATCGGTGGGCCCTGCTGACTCGGCGCCTGCCCGTACACGGACGCACCGCCCAGGAACGCTAAGGCGATCACGAACAGAATGGAGGCGACTGGGCGACGAATCGAACCGACAAATTGTTTCATAAGGTAAAATCCCCGGGCGTCATTCGTATCCGACGCGGCGCAGGCGGTATTGATGGGTAAGAAGGTTGGTATCGTCAAGGCGGGATTTGGCTGAGGCGCAGGGCACGGGATGAAGAAGAACGCACCGGTCGCCGCTAATTCAAGAGCTCGTACCAATTATTCCTGCGGCGCGGTTCGTAACCGGCATCGCGAATCAAGGTCTCGATCTGCTGCGCATCCAGGCGAAACATCGCCCCGGCGCTTCTCACGACGTTTTCCTCCATCATGACGGATCCGAAGTCGTTCGCACCGTATTTCAGCGCCACCTGGCCGATATCCGGCCCTTGCGTCACCCATGAGCTTTGGATATTCGGAATGTTGTCCAGGAAAATGCGGGCGAGCGCCTGCATCCGCAGATATTCCGAAACGCCGGTCCGCCGGTCCACCTTCAGGACGGTGTTCTCCGGTTGAAACGTCCAGCAGATAAACGCCGTGAATCCGCCGCTCTTGTCCTGCTGATCGCGCAACCGCTGCAGGTGTTCGATGCGATCTCCGATCGTTTCGACGTGGCCGAACATCATGGTCGCGCTCGATTTCAAACCGAGCTCGTGCGCCGTCTGCATCACTTCGAGCCATGCGTCGGAATTGCATTTCAGCGGCGAGATACGCTCCCGAACGCGATCGACCAGAATCTCGCCGCCGCCGCCAGGGATCGATCCCAACCCGGCGTCCTTGAATTGCGAGATGACTTCGCGCAGCGGCATGCCGAAGAGATGCGCGAAATGCTGAAGCTCCGGCGGACTAAAGCCGTGGATATTAATGTGCGGATATTTTTCGCGAATGTGCCGAAGCAACGCGAGGTACCAATCGAACGACAATTTCGGGTGATGTCCGCCCTGCATTAAGATTTGAACACCGCCCGCGGCGGAAAGTTCGTCGAGCTTTTGATCGAGCTGCTCGCGGCTGAGCACGTAGTGGTCTTCGTCCTTCGCGGTCCGATAAAACGCGCAGAACTTGCAGTAAACGTTGCAGATGTTCGTGTAATTGATGTTGCGATCGACGATGTAAGTCACGATCTCGCGGCCGCGCTCGCCGTAACTTGCCCGTTTCGCCAGATCGCGGCGGGCATTTGCGAGCACGCCCAGCACCTCGAGCGGCCAGTGGTACAGCTCGAGGGCTTGTGCGGCCGAGATGCGTTCGCTCGCGAGCACTTTCTCACTCAACTCGTTTCTCAGAAGAGCGACCATGCCGCAACCTAGCTGAATTCTGCCCTCATCGCACGCACCAACGATGGCCGTTTTTCCGGCCGCATTTTCAGATCCACCCGGGTTGCCCTTTTTGGATTGGCAGCGGGAAGACCAGCCCTAAGACTTTCGCCATGGCGCAAACAGTTGCCATCGTAGGCGCGGGCGTTTCAGGATTAACCTGCGCGGTTGTTTTCGCCGGACGCGGGTATCGCACTGCGATCTTCGCAGAGCAAATTGGGCCAGGCACCACTTCCGCTGCGGCTGCCGCCATTTGGTATCCGTACGATGCCGGGCCTTCCGCCCAGACGATCGCCTTGGCGCTGGAAACTTACCGCATGCTGTTTGATCTCGCGCGCGATACGCTCAGCGGCGTTTCGATCATCGAGCTGCGGACATTTTCGCGCACCGGTGAAATGGAAATTCCGGAATGGGCGCCGCCGCTTGGCGCCCGACGGCTCGTCTCCGATATCCCGGCGGCATTCGTGTCCGGTTTCGCGCTGAATGTGCCGCTCATGGACACGACCATTTACCTCGATTACCTCGCGCGACGTTTCGGCGACGCGGGCGGCGAGATCCACCCAAACAGACGCTTTGCCAAACTGGAAAACGTCGATCCTGCGTTTGATCTCGTCATCAATTGCACCGGCATCGGTGCGCGAACGCTGGTGCAAGACTCCGATCTTGAACCGCATCGCGGCCAGGTCGCAATCGTCCCGAAAATCGATCTCCTCTACGCGGTTGTTTGCGACGACTCTCCGCTCATGTACTCCATTCCGCGGACAAAGGATTGCGTCTTCGGCGGCACCAACCACCTGAGCGATGATTGCACTATCGATCCGTCGGCGACTGCACGCATCGTCGCCGAATGCAGCCGCGTTCTCGAGATCAATAAGCTGGACGTGCTCGGCGAACGCGTCGGTCTCCGTCCGTTTCGTCGTTCAGGGGTTCGCGTTGAGCGCGCACAATTGCGCGACGGCCGCCCGCTCATTCACGACTACGGCCACGGCGGTTCCGGGTTCACGTTGTCGTGGGGTTGCGCGGAAGCGGTGGCCGAGATCGCCACCGCGGAATTTGGAAATAACAATGCAATCGCGCGGCTCGAAGTTCGCGATTGATCCGATCTCTTTTTGTTAAGTCAGCTCGATCGCCTGGAAGGAGCTGATGACATCATCGGGCCCCTTATCCTTGAAGAAGCATTCATAGAATCCTGGCCCGAGATCCCACGAATCGCCTTTGTAATATTCATCGCGATACAATCGCCAAACGCCGCTCACGATGATCAGCGAGCTGATCCGGTCGTTCCAAAAATCGCCGAGGTAATGGAAACTGAGGTTCGTGCGGGCGGACGCGCCTTTGAAGCCAATGTGATCGAAAACAACGATCTCCGGCATAGGAGCGTTGTGGACAGGGTGCGCGGCGCCGATTTCAGTCGCGCAGGCATGGTAACTCAACGGGCCCACTTTCCATTTCGTGTCGATGATACAGCCATTCTCTGGCGCCAGCTCGGTCTTGGGTACTAGTTTCATAGGCGTGTACGGCGGGTTTTCCCGGATTTGAACAAAGCCGCCGGGCGCTGTCGAGCCGAAGATGCGATCAAATTCAATTGCGACCAACAAAGGCGGCCAGGTTCCGGCAATCCGCTTTCCGGTATCCGGTTTCGCTTAGATCCGGTGTTCACGATTATCCGAGCGGAGCCGAATCGTCTTGTTCTGCAAATCGTGCGAGGCCCGGATGAATCGCACCGTTCGGCTCTTGGCCCGCATCAAGATTGAATAGGTTGTCGCGGTTGCACCCTGCGATTTTACGCCACGCAGTAACGCGCTGTCGCTAATCCCCGTCGCGCAAAAAATGATATTCTTGCCGTTCGCGAGATCGTCGGCAAAAAAAACACGGCCGAGATCAGCTTCGTGCCCGCCGGCGATGAGACTCTTGCGCTCCTTCTCATCGCGCGGCCACATCACGCATTGCATGTCACCGCCGAGGCACTTGATTCCCGCCGCTGCCAGCACCGCTTCCGGCGATCCGCCAATCCCGAGATAAAGGTCGATGCCGCTGTCGGTAATGGACGGTGCCATCGCCGCCGCGATATCGCCGTCGCTAATCAGTCGCAACGAAGCGCCGGCCCTGCGAATCTCGGCCACGATTTCTTGGTGCCGCGGCCGATCGAGCATCGTCACGACGACATCCTGAACGCGTTTGTTCAATGCTTGCGCGACCACGAGCAGCGTCTCCTCGATCGGACTCTCGATCTTGATCGTTGCGATCCCGCTCATCTGCATGTGTTGAAGCACGCGCGGCCCGTACGCCAGCTTCATCATATAGAATGAGGGGATGTCTCGCAGCGCCACCTTCACTCCTTCCTCCGGGCTCGCCGCCGCGATGCAGCTGATCGAATTCGGCGCGCCCTTTGAAATGTTGGTCGTGCCGTCGATCGGGTCGAGCGCGATATCGAACGGCGGCGAACCGGGCACCCAAGTCCCGAGTTGTTCGCCTTTGAAAATGCCGGGCGCGCCGTCCTTGATTCCTTCGCCGATGACGACCTCGCCGCAGATATTCATGAGATCGAACATTCCGCGAAACGCATCGCACGCCGCCGCGTCGGCTTTTTCCTTCTCGCCGCGCCCGAGCCACGGCAACGAGTTCAGCGCTGCCGCCTCGGTCGCGCGCACGAAATCGAACTCAATGATGCGCTCGATGTCGTGATAATTTTGCCGGCGGATCCTCATCGCGGTTATTCTGCATCGCTGGGAGAGTTCGACAAGCCAACTCTCGATGCCAGAGCTCGGCAAGCGGCCACGCGGTCATCCCTAATTCCGCGAACGCGTCGCCTCAGCCGGCGGCTTCGTTTTTGGAGCAGCGCTTGGTTTCACTGGCACATCACCTTCCGGCGCAACGTCATACTCCGGCTTCGCCATTCCTATCAGCCACCGATCGAACCAACCCACGATGTGCTCAAGTCTTTCCACGCGATGCCACGGCCCGCCGGACCGCGAAAGCTCGTGGGTCTCATTGGGAAACTTCACCATCACCGTCGGAATCTTGCGGAACTTTAGCGCGCGAAACATCTGCTCGCCACCCGCGCTGGGAGGCGTGCGGTAATCGTTCTCGCCCAAAATCAACATCAACGGCGTCTTCACATCATTAATATAAGTGATCGGCGAGCGGGCCTTGAAATCTTCGGAATCTTGAAACGGCGGCGCTTTGAACCAGGTCGGCTGGAAGAGAGTGAAGTCGGCCGTGTACCACCAATCGGTCCAGCTCGCGATATCACGCTGTGAGACCGCCGCCGCAAAGCGATCCGTATGGCCCACGACCCAGTTCGTCAACAACCCGCCGCCGCTGCCGCCGGTCACGCCGAGTTTTTTCGCGTCGATGTACCCCCGCTTGATCGCTTCATCCACGCCGAGCATCAGGTCCTTGTAATCGTCGCCCGGGTAATGGAACTGGATCACGTTTCCAAAATCCTGGCCATAGCTCGTGCTCCCGCGCGGATTCGGATAGAGCACGACGTAGCCCTTCGCCGCCATCCACTGAAACTCGTGTTCGAAAATGTATCCATACGCAGCGTGCGGGCCGCCGTGGATATTTAGAATGAGCGGATACTTCTTGCTCGGATCGAATCCGGGGGGCTTTTGCAACCAGGCCTGGATGCGCTTGCCATCGAAGCTCTGATACCGGATTTCTTCCGGCTCGGTCAGGTTGAGTTGGCCGAACAATTCGTCGTTGCTGTGCGTGAGCTGGCGCGCTTCACCGCTCACGCGATCGAGCCAGAACAGGTCTCCAATCTTCGTGGCCGTTGAGAGAAAATAGACCAGCTTGGAAGTGTCAGGCGCCGCGCGAAACCGCACGATGGCTTGATTCCCTTTCGTGATTTCAGTGACTGCGCCGGTCGCGACATCGAACGAGCCGAGATTCGTTTGACCTTCCTTCGCGAAATTCTCGATGATGCTCTTGCCGTCCGGCGTCCAGATCGGAACGTTTCCTCCACCGCCGCGTGGAGCGCCGTTGTCTCCGAAGACGCTCGCACCGACATCCCAGTCAAAGGCTGTGGTGAGATTCCGCGGCTTCGCGTCTTTCACCAGATCGAGCACCCACAAATCGGGCTGCGTGTAGGAATTGACCGGCTGCTCCGCCGAAGCGATGAAAGCGATCTGTTTCCCATCGGGGCTGAGCGCAAACCCGCCGGGGTCCATGTCGATCGTCGTTAGTTTCGTGGCCTCTCCGCCACTCGCCGGGATCGAATAAAGCTCCGTCTTCGGACGCTCGTAGTACGGCTCGTCGTTATGGAGCGACGCAAAATAAATCTGCGCGCCATCTTTCGACCAAAGAGTCCCGCCCTCGTCGAAACGGCCGCTCGTCAGTTGCTTCGGCTGCACCTTCTCGTCGGCATTCCGCGGCGCCTGCACGACCCAGAGGTGTTGTGGTCGTTTGAAATCGTAATAGCCTTCGTCATTCCCCCGATAGACCGCGCGGGTCACGACATGGATGTCACTTTCGTGCTCGGCTTCCGGCTCCGCTTGTTTCACCGCTGCCTCTGCGGGTTTCTGTTTTTCTTTGTCCTTGCCGGGCGCTGGCGAAGCGTCGGCCGTGATCGCCTGCTTCAACTCTTCTTCTTTGCGCTTTTTCTTTTCCTGCTTCGCCAAATCCTCAGGATTGGTTGTGCTGGTGAAAGCGATCATCTTTCCGTCCGGCGACCATCTCGGGTCGCCCGCCCCTTTGGGCAAAGTCGTAAAGGAAAACGCATCGCCACCCGCCATCGAGAGCAGGAAAAGCTGCGGCGACTCCGGCTTTCCGTCCTTCTCCGTCACACGCGTGAAGACCAGATACTTTCCATCGGGCGACCAGCGCGGCGAAGAATCGCGCTCGCCGCTCGTGAGGCGATGAGGTCCTTCGTTGCCAGCGGTCGGGACGGCCCAGATGGAGGTGTTGTAACCCTCCTTTTTCTCATTCACGGTCACGCGAACGAATGCGACGCGCGCGCCGTCGGGCGAGACCTGCGCATCGCCGATCCAGACAAAATTGAACAGATCTTTCTCGGTGATGTTGCGCTTCTCGGCGGCCGCGTTGGTGGTGAGGGCCGCGGCAATGATCGATAGCAGGAAAAGAAAACGGCACAGTGGAGATCGGTGTTTCATGCACGGGCAATCTGCGCGGAAGCAAAGAACCTCACAAGCTCTGTTCAGGACAGCGCGCGATGGCATGTCATGCCGAGCACAGCGGGGAACCTCTCAACTGCAATGACAGCCCTCCATTGCCTGGAGGTGCAGTTTGCAAGAGTGAGGTCCCTCGTCGTCTACTTCTCGTTAGGCGTCATTTCGCTGTGAGTCATTCCGTGATCGCTCATGAGAGACGGCCGGATGCGCAGGAAAACCTGGAATGAGCAGGGCAGATCGTTTCCATAATATCGATCCAGCCCCATCTCCGATGTTCCACCGATTTTTTTGTTCGTCGCGGCCCGCGGTCGAGAGAGACATTGCTTTGGCCCAACGAACTTCGAATGATCGTTGCACCGTGAACCAGCCGCGCCCTTGGTCAGTTATATTTCGGAGGATACTTATCCTCGGTCTCTGGTTTCTCCCGGCCATCTGCGCGTTCTATATGATGTGGACGCACTGGGTCCCGGTGCCGTTTTGGGACGAGTGGGACACGCCGGTGGACAGCTCACGTCGTATTATCGCGGCACGCTGACGTTCGCGGAACTTTGCAGCCAGCATAACGAGCATCGGCTCCTCTTTCCGCGCCTGATCTGGTTGCCGATGGCGATTGTTGCCGGTTGGGATGTCCGGCACGGGATGGTGCTGACGTTCTGTTTCGTGTGTCTCGGTTCGGTTGGGATCTACAAATTGCTTGGCTCCTCGAACGGAACGGTGGCAGGCCGTGCCTTCGTGTTTGGCCTGATGAATCTCGTCCTCTTTTCGCCGCGCCAGTATGAGACCTTTCTCGTGGGCGCGCAGGGTCAGACGACCGGCGGTGTGATCGGCGGTGTCGATACGAAATGAAATACGAAGCGCGCGCTATACTGCATTCTCCGCGTTCCTCTACATCGCGGTTTTAGGGCTCGGATTCAGCGTCTACTCGAAGGCGAAAGCGCGACCGCTCACCGCGCGAATCGCGCTTTCACTGCGCAGCACTTAATGAACGCTTCGCCCACCGCCGCGGCGGATGGCCGCCGAATGCGACGGATTCGGCGATTGCTCAGTGCACGTCCAATGGTGCCGGGGGCGCCACCATAGCCGGCCCGGATCCTGCCGCCAGGCGCGGTATCCGCGTGGCCAGAGCCATCGCGACGAAAAGCAGGAATCCACCGAGATACCAGGGCGCGCCCGGAATGTTCCATCCCTGTTTCTGATCGATAAAAAACGCGAACGTAAACGTAAACAATCCGGGGCCGATAATCCAGGCGAGGCTGGCCAGGCTGCTGATCGCGCCTTGGAGTTCACCCTGTTCCGATTCGCTCACACGGCGCGTCATCATTCCTTGCGCCGCAGGGCTCGAGATCGTCCAGAGCATCATCACCGGAATCGAGAGGAAAAAAAACAAACTGGTCCTCGCGAGACCTGCCAGGACCATCCCGAGCGCGCCGAAAAACTGTCCGATGTAGAGCGTCCGCCGTTCGCCCAGGTGCGAAACGATCGGCTGCACCAGGCCAGCGGAAATCACGATCGAACAAGCTCCGACGAGCGCGAGCGAGAGTCCGATCGTCCCTTCCTTCCAACCGTAACGAAAAATCGCGTAGAGCGCCCAGACATTGAAGACTTCGTGCGCGACGTAGCCGATGAATTGGATCGTGGCGAGCTGGAATAATTCCGGATGTGAGCGCAGGAGCACGAGCGCGCCCACCGGGTTCGCGCGCCGCAACGTAAACGCCTGGCGTTTCTCTGGCGGCAGCGACTCTGGCAAAACAAGAAATCCGTAGAGTGCATTTGCCAGGCTCAATCCGCCCGCGACCCAAAACGGTAGCCGCGGATCGGAATTCCCGAGCAGACCACCCAGCGCCGGCCCAAGAACAAAGCCGACGCCGAAGGCTGCGCCGATCATGCCAAAAGCCATCGCGCGCTTTTCCGGAGCGACTACGTCCGAGACGTAGGCTGTGCCGGTCGAGATGCTGGCCGCCGTGATGCCCGAGATAACCCGCCCAAGAAACAGCCAGCCGAGCGTCGGCGCGAGCGCCATGACGATGTAATCGAGGCCAAGCCCGAGGTTCGAGAGCAGGATCACCGGTCGCCGGCCGAACCGATCCGACAACACGCCAAGAACCGGCGAAAATACGAACTGCATGAGCGCGAAAACTGTCCCGAAAATGCCGAACATTTTCGCCGCACTCGACGCATCGCCACCGAGGAAATTGAGCACCAGCTTCGGCAGGACCGGCGCGATCAATCCGAGCGCAAGCATGTCCAGCGTCACGGTGATGAAAATGAAAATGACGGCAGCTTTGCGGGGTTTCATGAACAAGTTGTAACATTACAAGAGTTACATAGGTTGCATTCTTGTGGCTCGTCACCTTTGTAACCTTGTAACATTTGTAACCATGTACCTAGGAAACATCGTCGGCCTTATTCTCGCCCATCTTGCAGAAAAAGCCGCACCGCGTAACTGTTCGGAATGAGAACAGCGCTCGTATGGCAATTTTCTTCGGTCCAATGAAATGAGCACGCGGCGGCGAAATCGTGCTCACCAATTCCGATCAGGCGCAAGCATTTGCTTACGGTGAGATGGTTTGGCATCGACTATCTGTCGATCCTGGCTCGCACACGCTCGCCGCCCGAATCACCTTCACTTCACTAACTTTTCATGTGTCGGCAGCCCGGAATCACTCGGTGACGAGTAGAGGCTAAGAAATCCCCATGTCGCGAAACGTTCTCTCCTTCGGCCATTGGCGCCACAAGGTACCACGGTCAAAAGCTGTGCCACGCTGGTGGTCCCGGACGCCAGTGCTAGCTGCAATCATTTTTGCCGCAATCCTGCTGAACAACGCGCACGTCATCTTTCAAAGTTATCAGTACGAAATGAATGACTTTGCAATCGAATCGCTGCAGGTCCAGGAAGCGAAACGATTCCACCTCCTTGTCGGTCATTGTTGTCGTTTTGGCTTCCATCATCCTGGTCCGGCCTTTGCCTACGTTTACGCGTTGGGTGAAGCACTCTTCTATGACGCGACCCATCTCGTCCCTACACCATTCAATGCCCAACTTATTGCTCTTTACGCCTTGAGCGCGTTCTTTTTCAGCGCAACGTTAACCGTGGTAGCAAGGCAGCTGGGCAGAGCATGGAGCAGGTGGTTCATGGGATTCTCATTGCTGGTGGCTGCCTGGCACTTTGGCGCTGTCGGTCGATTCTTTGACTTTATTCCGGGCCCGCCAGGCTTCTTTTCTATTTGGTCGCCCTGTGTTTACATCCTGCCGTTTCTCTGTTTCCTCGTCGCCGGCGCTTCTGTGGCGTCCGGAGCCGGTCGAAACCTGCCTTTGATGACGTTAGCGGGATGCTTCCTTGTCCACGGCCATTGTGCTCAGTCGTCCTTCGTCGTCCCAATAGCGCTGCTGGCCTACGGAGGTTTGGTCTATCACCGGGCGGTAGTTGGCCCTGGGCCAGCGATCTGGCCATGGCGAGCCTTTCCGCGGCAGCATTGGTTCGCAGCAGCACTCATCGGAGCGTTCCTAGTCCCCATCGTGATCGACGTGGCGACCGTTCACCCAAATAACATTAGTTTAATCCTAGACCATGTTCAGACTGGTCACGGGGACCGAAAAGGACTCCTCCGATCGCTGCTCTACTTCCTGCACTTTGGTGCGTATACGCCCTATCCGAATTCCAACTTCCTTCCAGCTTTCGAAGCGTTCGACGCTCCAGGGACCATCTTGTTTTTCCGCACGCACTGGCGGGCCTACGGTCTCTGGCTGCTGGTCGTTCTCCTACCCCTGGCCATGCTCAGGAGACGGGCAACGCGTCCGCCGGATTGCCGCGTCCCAGCGGACGGCGATGCGGATCATCCGGCAGAAAACGGTGTCACGAGATTTCTGTTGTGGATGTATATAATCCTCGGCACAGCCATCTTATTGACACTTGTATGGGGATGTCTCCAGGAGGGACCAATGTATTACTTCAACGCCTTCTTCAACTTCGCCATCTATTATGGCTTCTTGATCATCCTGGCCCTGGTCGCGGCACTCTGGATGGAAGACCGTATTTCGTCCTATCACCTGGCTTCATCACCTTTGCAGGCCGGAACCTGGCGCAACCGATTGTCGAGGGCCGGACCAGCCATGATTGCCCTTGCAGCGATCGCGGTGTTGGTGCAGGAGGCGCGCCGGTTTCGCTCCATTCCGTGGAATCAAGATCAGCAGCGAATGTTCGCGACGTCTATGGAACGGGCGCTGCGGATTGATCCAGTCAAGCCAAAAATTCTGATCTTTGAAGGACCCGCTTGGGGGGAGGCAGTGGGTGTCGCACTCTACCTCCAACGGGCTCGGTGTCCCTGGACCGTTTTAAGCTACTCGCCGATGATCCCTCTTATTTTCGGTCGGACCCGGGCGATAACTGATGTGCAAACCGAGGCGCCCTCAAATTCGTCGACCTGGCGGATGCTTTTGAAGGAAAACGCATCACTCCTAAAGGATAACCAAGAATGGAATGTGCTACCTCTGTCGAAGAACATAGACCTGGCTATACCATCCACCTCAGAGAAACACTAATAATGGCGCCACGCGCGTCGCGCGCTAACTGGTTACAAGATTTATCTCATAAGGGAACCTGTTACCGTCTTAACGTTGTAACTTTCATAACCCTTAACCTCATCCTTGTAACTTTTGTAACCCTTTAACTGACTTCATGCCTGAGAAGAGCGATTATGTCTTGGGAACAAACGACGAGGAGCTCGACCGGCTCGGATTACAACACCGCGTCTGGCGGCCAATCGTTCTCGAGTGTTGGCGAAGAGCGGGAATCACCTTCGGCTCCCGCGTGATCGACATTGGCGCCGGGCCGGGCTACGCCACGGTTGATCTGGCCGAACTGGTCGGTCCGGCCGGCGAGGTCCTCGCCGTCGAACGGTCGGCGCGTTTTTTGGAGTTCGCGAAGAACGCCTGTGCGGTGCGGGGCCTTTCCAATGTTCGCTTTCGCGAAGCTGATCTCATGGAAGAATCGCTCGGGAAACTCGAGTTCGATGCGACCTGGTGCCGATGGGTGGCATCATTTGTTTCGTCGCCGGAGAAACTCATCAAGACGATCGCCGGCGCGCTTCGCCCAGGTGGTGTCGCGATCTTTCACGAATACATAGACTACCGGACATGGCGTCTGGCGCCGCGCCGTCCAGCCGTGGAAAAATTCGTCAACGAAGTAATGGAGAGCTGGCGAGCGACGGGGGGCGAGCCTGATGTTGCCTTGAATTTTCCAGCGCTTTTTCGTGCGGCCGGTCTTGGCATCGTCGAGGCGCATCCGCGGATCCTGACCGTTTCTCCGGGGGATTACGCGTGGCAGTGGCCCGCCAGCTTTATCGAAATCAACCTCGCCCGGCTGCAGGAGCTGGGGCGGGTGGACTCCAATTGGACGGAAGCAGTTCGTCGAGAATTTCGCGAAGCGGAATCCGATTCGATGACGCTGTTGAACACACCGATGTTTCTCGAAATCATCGCCCGCCGCGAGTAGACAACTCGCGATGGATCGGTCACTGCGTCTCGCCTACGACGGCGACATCCCAGAGCTTGAGGCGTTGATCGGACGTTCAGTTCGCGAGCTGCAAGCGGCCTACTACTCGGCAGCGCAAATGGACGGGGCGCTCGGATCGGTCTTCGGCGTGGATCGGCAATTGATTCGTGACGAGACGTACTTCGTGGCCGAACAGGATGGAGCGATCATCGCGTGTACGGCGGATGGAGCAAACGCGAGTCGCTTTTCGGAAGCGATGCGTGCGTTCGAGTATGCTCTTCTCGATCCGCTCCAGGATGCCGCCCGCATTCGCGCCTTCTTTGTTCATCCGGAGTACGCGCGCCGCAGCCTCGGGCGTGCGCTTCTTTTCGCGTGCGAAGATGCAATTCGCGCCGCGCGGTTTCGCTCGATCGAATTGGTCGCAACTCTGCCCGGCGTGCCCTTCTATCGGGCGTTCGACTATGAAGCCGGTGAGCGTTACGAACTGCCGCTTGTGAACGGGTTGCGCTTGCCACTGGTGCGGATGTCCAAGAATCTCGTGAGCCCTAATCAATGAATCGACGCCTGATTAGTTACAGCATCCTCGTGAGTCTCGCCCTCACGCTCCTAAGCATTTTCTTTTTCGATCAACCGATCGCGGCCTTCGTTCAGAGAGTAGGAGGAAGGTCATCTGTCATCTTGCAGCAAGGCACATCATTCCTGGAGGTGATTTCCGGTTTCCCGATCGCAAAATATGCGCTCACCTACGCCCTGTTAACGGCCGGCCTCATTCTCTTCGCCTGGAAATCCACCCGCTCGGCCGCCTGGATGCTGTTGTTCATCGCATGCGCGCAATTTGTGACGCGCATCGCTGCTGGAACGTTCAAGGGTGTTTTCGAGCGACTGCGCCCCTCCGAAGTCATTCAAGCGGGCAACTGGGATTGGAAATTCTTCAGCGGCCACGGCAACGCGTTTCCTTCCGGCCACGGCGCGCACTTCTGGGGTCTGTTTTTCCCGCTCGCGTTCCTATTCCCGCACTACCGCGTCCCGCTCTTGATTATCCCACTCTTCATCTCCGTCGCTCGAGTAGGCGTGAACGATCACTGGTGCAGCGATGTGCTCGGTTCTATCGCGATCGCAGCAGCTATTACGCTTTTTTTCATCTGGCTCTTCCGGATGAAACCGGCGCAAACCGCCAGGGAACCATCGCCGGCAAAAGAGGAAAGAAAGACATCAGGATCTTGAATGTATATCCCCAGTGCCAATCGCATTGACGACAGAAGTCGGATCAACTCGTTCATCCAGAGCCATGGCTTCGCGACAGTTGTCACTCATAACGGCGAGCAGCTTTGGGCCAGTCACTTGCCCGTCCTATTCGATGAAGCAAACGAGGGTCACGGGGTCTTACGCAGTCACATGGCGCGCGCGAACGAGCAGTGGAGCCACTTCGAGTCGGGTCAAGAAGTGCTGTGCATCTTCCAAGGCCCCCACTCCTATATCAGCCCGTCGTCTTATGTCATGCAGGAGACGGTCCCGACGTGGAACTACGCGGTCGTCCATGTGTATGGAATCGCCCAAGTCATTGAGGACGCGACCGTCCTTCGCAAGATAGTCAATGACACGACCACCAAGTATGAATCGCACCGTCCGGTTCCATGGAAAATAACGCTCCCTGATACCGCCATCGAGGCGATGCTAAAAGCCATCGTGGGCTTTACGATTCAGATCACGAGGATCGAGGCGAAGTTCAAGCTCGGCCAGAACCGATCACAGGCGGATCAAGACGGAATGCTCCGCGATCTCCAGGCTTCCCCCGACTTGGGAAGCCAGGAATTGGCCAGTTTCATTTCCGCGCAAAATGTTCACGCGAAAGCTGAGGTTAAAGAAAATGATTAAGGTCCGGACGTTCCCCACAATCGCACTTACGATTTCCCTTCTGACAATGAGCGCGGCTGCGCAGAAATCCAAGGCGCCGGTTCCCGACTACTTCCCGTTACGCGTCGGTGACTTTTGGACTTATCGCAGCGCGAGCGGCGACACCGAATACAGCCTAAAGGTTCTCGGGTTAGGAGAAGCAGGCTGACGGCACGATCCGCTACCTGCTGGAAAAGCTGGCCGGCGCGAAAGTCCATACATTGTTCTCGAAGGCAAGCGGCTGGGTGCTCATGCACTCGGAACGCTATCCGGAGCATGAGGGGTTGGAGGCAAATACGAGCCTGCAAGACAGTATCTGAAAGACCCTCTCGTCGCCGGCTCGCAGTGGGGCTGGAAAGGCAAGGACTACCCCAATACCGAGATGGAAGAGGACAACCAGGTGGCCGGTCTCGAGGATGTCACTGTTGCCGCCGGCGAGTTTCGGGCGATGAAGGTTGTGAGCCAGGTTGTCGGCGCCGCGACTCCCCTGACGCGGACCTCCTGGTATGCCGACGGCGTCGGTCTGGTAAAATCCACGGCGGAGGCCGGGCAAATCAAGTACGGCTGGGAGCTGAAGGACTACAGCTTCAAGAAAAGGGATTAATCGAAGCGCCGCACGCGACGCAGTCCTTAATAGCGGTAGTGCTCTGACTTATACGGGCCTTCGATCGGCACGCCGAGATAGTCGGCTTGCTTCTTCGTCAGCTTAGTCAGTTTCACGCCGATCTTTTGCAGGTGCAGACGTGCGACCTCTTCGTCGAGTTGTTTCGAGAGAACGTAAACGCCGACCTTGTACGTGTCCTTGTTCTTCCAAAGGTCGAGTTGCGCCAGCACCTGGTTCGAGAATGAGTTCGACATGACGAAGCTCGGGTGGCCGGTGGCGCAACCGAGATTCACGAGCCGGCCCTCGGCCAGCATGAAGATCTCGTGGCCATCGGGGAAGGTGTACTTGTCCACCTGCGGTTTGATGTTCGTACGCTTGAT
>DASVJK010000024.1:0-60202 GCA_036385955.1 Chthoniobacterales bacterium
GCAGATCACGCAACGCAACCGATAGCGCAAAGCGCGGCGCTCGCGTCGGCGACGATTCCACTCACCAACTATCCAGAGGAGGAAAACTGCCGCAAGAAAAACCAGCAAATAGATCGTGACCAGCGCGGAAAGGCTGACCCGAATCACGGCGCAACACTTTCAGTCGCTGGCGAAGGCGCGATAATGTCGTTTCCCCACTCGATGGTCGCCGTCCCCCAAACGAAACCATTTCGGATTTCGGATTTCGGATTTCGGATTGCGGAGAACCGACAGAGCGCAAGATATTTTCTCGCCTGTTCGTCGAGTGCGGTATCGCCCGAGGACTTTTCGAGAAAGCAATAACGTACCGCTCCGTTTTCATTCGCGGCGACCCGGAACTGCGCGGCCTGCGGCGATTCATGACCGGAGGCCGTGAATTTCATTTCCGGGCTTTGCATGGCACCGAGTGTTTCGAGTTCCATAGACAAGCGCACAATCGTCGGCGCGATCTTCGCCACCATTTGGATTGGTGCGTGCGGCGGCTCAACTGGGGCGGGCGGCTGCGCACTGGGCACAGCAGGATCTGGCGTGGACGGTGGCACGTCTTTTAGCGCGGGTTGCCGCGTCAGGTAGGAAGGCGCGTGCTGGATCGTAGGCATTGCGACCGACTTTCCGTCCGCGGCCGGCTGCGTGGTAGAGGCGAGCGCCGGATCTTCGGCTTCTAGCCAACGCAACAGAACGCGCCCTTCCTCGGTGTTTGGTGCGATCACGGTGACGCGTCCCGGCGGCGGCAAGAGAGCGACCGCCGGCGGATAGATAATTTGAAAGGCGTAGAAGCACAAAGCGTGCAGCACGACGGACGCGACAAGAAATCCCGTGATCGCCAGTCTTCGACGGCGTGGCTGGTCCCAGGCAAAGACGAGGCCCAAATCGCTCTCGGAAGCCAGCGGAGCGCTCACTTCGAAGGAGTGGTGGCGAGCGCCACGGAAGCAATTCCGTGTTCGAGAGCCAGGTTCGTGACCTCGACGACAAGCGTGTAGGGAGTCAAGCGATCGGCCTTGATAATGATCGGTCGCCCCTCTTTTTTCGCCGCGTCGAGCAACGGCCCCAGTTGTTCGAGTGCAATTTTCTGATCGCGAAAATAGATCGCGGGAGCAGCGCCACCTGTGATGCTGATAATTTGCGGATTAATTTGCGGACCGAGTGTGAAGCGGGACAGCGGCACCGAAACCGAGATGCCGGGCTGTAGGATGAAATTCGAGCTGAGCAGCAGAAAGAAGATCAAAAGAAAAACGACATCCAGCATCGGGATGACGCCGAGCCATCCGAAATGATATTCCTTCGTTCGGGAAAGCTTCATGCGATGCGCGGCCGGCCGGCCGATGAAAACTTAGCGGCCTTGTTCTTCAACCGGCGCCTGGAAAGTGATGATGTCGCTCATCGGCTCGCGGTCGGTCAACATATGCACCACTTCGATCCCCGCCCGCTCCATTTCGTGCATCAACGTGTTCACTCGGGAAGAAAGGTAACTGTAGGCAACGAAAGTCGGCGTCGCGACGACAAGCCCAGCCGCGGTCGTGAGCAAACTTTTGTAAACACCGTTGGAAAGCTCTGTAACCGTTGCGTACCCGCCGTTCGAGGAAAGCGTTCCGAAGGCGTCGATCATTCCGGCGACCGTGCCAAGCAGGCCAAGCAACGGCGCCAGATAAGCTAACGTTGCGAGGACGCCGAGAAAGCGCTCCAGCTTCGGCACCTCGAGTTGTCCCGCTTCCTGCACTATCTCACGGAGTTCCGCGCGGGGCGCGTCGTGGTGGATGATCGCGGCGTGAATGACGCGTGCGACAGGTCCCGGCGTGCCGGCTGATTCATGCAGCGCCTCGGCGAAGTTGCGCCGCTGCACCAGGTTCGAGAGCCCTTGCAAGAACTCACCGACATGGATGGTCGCGCGATGTAGATAGAAGAGCCGCTCTGCGAAGAGAGCGATGGCGATGACGCTGCAAGCCAGAATCGGCCACATCAGCAAGCCGCCCTTCTGGATGTAGTCGATCATCTGGAGTTGTCTTAGCCGCCTTTGCCGCTCGTGGCAAGCAGGGAAGGTGGGTCGGCGGTCAGGGAAGTCGGCGGCGGGCCTTCGGCAAACAGGCGTTAATTTTTATTGACCCTGGGTACGGGAAGTGGTTAGAAGTGGGGGGAAGTGGATCAGGATGGAACGATCATCCACTGGCATATGGACTCTGACTCTCAACCCCAAAAATTCTTCGCGGGCGAGTTTCGTCATTCGATCGACGAGAAAAACCGCATCACCATCCCCTCCCGCTGGCGCCGGAGCGAGGGCGAAGATTTCATCATTCTGCCCGAACCGCACCACCAATATCTCCTTGTCATGTCGGCGGAGGAGTTCGCCCGCATGAGCGCGCAAGCCGAGTCAGACAGCACAATCTCGGCGCGCGACCGTCGGATCTTCTCGCGCCAATTGCATTCGCGCGCGGAACACGGTGCATCCGATCGCCAGGGGCGTCTGGTCTTGCCTGAGGATCTTTGCAAGCAGCTCGGCTTGAAGGGCGAGGTTGCACTCGTCGGCGGACGCGGCCGTTTTGAAATTTGGAATCTGCAAAAATGGAAACGCGCTCACGAGGAAGAAACGCCGACCTACCAACACGTCGCGAATGTGATCGGACTGTAGGGATTGTGGCGAAAAAATCATGAACGCGTTGTTGTTTGAGCGGTCCATCTGGTTCGCGACCGGTCCGCTGGAGATCGAGGAGGAAGCGCAGGAAATGGAGGACATTACTTATCATCGCCCGGTGCTCGTGACCGAAGCAGTCGAGTTGCTCGCGCCACGCGCCGGCGCATTGGTCGTCGATGCCACCTGCGGGGGCGGCGGCCACACCGAGGAGATTCTGCGCACCGGCGCCGATGTTCTCGCGCTCGATCAAGATCCCGACGCGATCGAGCACGCCAGCGAAAGGCTTACTCCATATGGCGGGCGCGTGACCCTGCGGCAGATCAACTTCCGCAACGCCGGAGAAGCTCTCGATCAACTCGGAATCGCCGGCATCGGTGGGGCGCTGCTCGATCTCGGCGTCTCGTCGCGCCAACTGGAAAATGCGGAGCGCGGTTTCAGCGTCATGCGCAACGGGCCGCTCGACATGCGGATGGATCCGCGGCGCGAGCTCACGGCTGCGATCGTCGTCAACTCCTATACAGAAGAAGAGCTGACCCGGCTCTTCCGCGAGTTTGGCGAAGAGCCGGCTGCGCGGCGCATTGCCAGCCAATTGGTCAAGCTGCGCAAGACCAACCCCTTCCGTGATACGATGCAGTTGGCGAAGGCTGTGGAGAAAATCGTCTGGCGGCACGGACGGCGTCATCCGGCGACCCAGGTTTTCCAGGCGTTGCGCATGGAAGTGAACGACGAGCTCGGCGCACTCGAAGAGGGCTTGCGCGTCCTGACTGCGCGACTCGAGTCCGGCGCGCGCATTGCGGTCATCACCTTCCATTCTCTCGAGGATCGGATCGTGAAAAATTTCTTCCGCGATCGGAGCCGCGAGTTGCTGGATCGACCGGAATGGCCGGAGCCGCGACCCAATCCGGATTTCGCTCTGCGCCTCATCACTCAGAAGCCGGTCGAGCCTGGTGAAAATGAACAACGCGTCAATCCACGCTCACGCAGCGCGAAGTTGCGCGTCGCCGAAAAAATCTAATGCACGCACCGCGCCGAAAAGCTTTCAATTCAGTCAATGCCGCTTCGCTTGCGCGCTGGATAGTGATCACGGCGTTTCTGGCGTTGACCGGATTGATTTACGTTTATCTCACCCTGCAGCTTTATCATCTGGGCGATCGCAAGAAGGCGCTAGAAAATGAGCTGACGAGTTTGCGAGCGCAAAATGACGTCGCGAGCGTGCAAATCGCAGCTTTGACCTCGCGCTCTGCGATGCAGCGCCGACTCAAAGAGGGTTATCTGAAGATGATCCCGATCTCCGAGCACAACATCGTGCGATTGAGTGCGCCATCGCGCCCGCAGAGGGAAGACGCCGTCCAACCGGTCGCGAACAAACGTGCCGGCAGATGAAGTGGAACAGCCGGATTCGTTGCGCGCTGGTCTGCCTCGCGTTCACGGCGTTGTTCAGCGCATTTTCCTTCCGGCTCGTTTATCTGCAGATGATCAAGCACGACGAATACGCCGGGCTCGCTGCTGAAAAACACGTCTACAAACAGGCGATCTACGCCGAGCGCGGCTCGATTCTGGACGCGAACAACGAAGTGCTTGCCCATAACACCCCCGTCGAGACGGTCGTGGCCGATGCGACGCATCTGAATAATCGCGAGGCGCTCATCCCACTGCTGCGTGACGCGCTGAAAATTCCGGCCGGCGAACTGTCGGAAAAATTAGAGGGCGACCGGCGTTACATCGTTCTGAAGCGTGAGGTGCCGGAAGCGGTTGCCGTCGCGCTGAGAGAGAAACTGCGCACGCAAAACCTGCGCGGCATTTACTTCGAGCGCGATTCTACGCGCATCTACCCGAATGGTTCGATGCTTTGTCACGTGATCGGGTTCACAGACTTCGAGCATCGTGGCATTCAGGGTGTGGAATCTTCCATGGAGGAATATCTCCATGGTCAGGACGGTTACCGTTACATCGAGCACAACCGCGCCGGTCAGGAAATGGTGCTTTATCGCGGGCAGGAGCGCACGCCGCGCAATGGTTACCAGGTACACCTGACGGTCGACCTCAATTTGCAAAATATCGTTGAGAACGAAATCGACGCGGCCATGCGCGAATACACGCCGCAAAAGGCCACGATTATCCTCATGCGTCCGCAGACCGGCGAGATTCTCGCGATGGCAAACCGCCCGCACTTCGATCTGAATCAGCGCTCGGAAGCGAAGCCGGAACAGATGAAAAATCGAGCCATCATCGACATGATGGAGCCTGGCTCAACCTTTAAGATCGTCTCCGCCGCCGCAGCCCTGAATGAGCATAAGGTTCGACCCGACACGACAATCTTTTGCGAGAACGGTATTTGGAATTTTGGCGGGCGTCCGCTGCATGATCACAGGGCCTACGCGAACTTGAGTGTGCGGGACATTCTCGTGAAATCGAGCAACATCGGCGCGGCGAAGCTGGCGATCTCGGTCGGCGACCAAAAATTCTACGAATACATCCGACGCTTTGGATTCGGCGAGCGCACGGGAATCGAATTGCCTGGCGAAATCGGAGGCGTGATTCGGCCGCCGCAATCCTGGAGCAAGATTTCGATCACGCGCATCCCGATGGGCCACGAAGTCGGCGTGACGCCACTACAGATGACCTCCGCCATGGCGACGATCGCCAATGGCGGCAAACTCGTCACACCGCGCATTGTAAAGTCGATCACGACGGAAGATGGCAAGACGGTGAGCACATTTTCGCCGGTAGTTTTGCGCCAGGTCATCTCGCCGGAGACAGCGGCGCAGATCGGGAACGCGTTGCGTGGCGTCGTGAGTGATCGGGGCACGGCCGCCGCCGCTGCGGTTCCGGGTTTCACCATCTCGGGCAAGACCGGCACCGCGCAAAAAGTGGATCCGAAAGGCGGATACGAGCAAGGGAAGTATGTCGTTTCGTTCTCGGGTTATTTGCCGTCCGAGCATCCGGAGTTCGTCGGACTCGTTGTGCTGGACGACGCGCACACGACGAAGCCGGAGTTGAATTACGGCGGCCGTGTCGCGGGTCCCATCTTTTCGCGCATTGCGGAGAAGGCGGCGCGTTATCTCGATCTTGAGCCGCATGAGGAAGTGGGGAAACCACCGGTCGCGGGACGAGTAGCCTTAACCAATGCTTCACGCCGTTGAGCGCCTTGCGCCCGCCTTTCGCCACCTCATGCAGCTTAAAATTCTCGCCTCTGCGATTTCCCCCCGCCGAATCATCGGGCCGCTTGATCGCCTCGTGGAAGGCATCGCGTATGACTCGCGGCGTGTGCAAAGGAACTTTCTTTTCGTCGCATTGCGCGGCGAAAAAAGCGATGGCCATCAATTCATCGAGCAAGCCATCGAAAAAGGCGCATCGGTTATCGTGACAGAGCAGGAGGTTCAACAAGCGCGCGCCACGTGCATCGTGGTCGAGAACACACGCCACGCTCTCGCCGATCTCGGCGCTGCCTTTTATGAACGGCCCATGCGCCGGCTCAAGCTTGCCGCGGTCACGGGGACCAATGGCAAAACAACCACGACATTTTTGCTCAAGCACATTTGCGAGAAAGCGGGACTGCCCTGCGGATTGCTCGGGACCGTTCGCTATGAAATCGGCGATCGCATTCTGCCTGCGATCCGCACGACCCCGGAGTCGCTCGACATTCAGGAACTCCTCGCGCAAATCGCGGACGCGGGATGCAAAGCCGCCGCCATGGAAGTGTCATCCCACGCGATCGCGCAGGACCGAACGCGCGGACTCGAATGGGACGTCGCTGTCTTTACCAACGTGACTCAGGATCATCTCGATTTTCACGGGACGATGGAGAATTATTTCGCGGCGAAAACGCAACTCTTCACCGGACTCACGGAACAGAAGACGAAGACGAACCCGGCGGCCGTGATCAACATCGATGATCGCTACGGCGCGCAACTGGTAGATCGGCTGGACAAGAAAACCCTCGTGATCACTTATGGAATGAGTGCCCGCGCCGACTTTCGCGCGTCGAATTACCACGCGGAGTTTGCGGGCACGTCTTATCAGCTCGACGCCCGGGGGAAGAGCTATCTCGTGCGCGTTCCGTTGATCGGTCGATTCAACGTCGCGAACTCAATGGCTGCTCTCGCCGCCGCTTGCAGCTTGGGGATTAACCTGCGCGAAGCGATTCTAAGCCTGTCGCGATCTCCCCAAGTGCCGGGACGCCTCGAAGCAGTTCCGGCGAAACGACAGTTTCAGGTTTTTGTCGATTACGCGCACACGGACGATGCGTTGCTCAACGTCCTCAAGACGCTCCGCGAACTTTCGCCGAGGCGTCTCATTGTCGTTTTTGGTTGTGGCGGCGATCGCGACCGGCAGAAGCGTCCGCTCATGGGCCGCGTGGCCGATCAAAATGCGGATTACGGCATCATCACCTCGGATAATCCGCGGAAAGAAGATCCCGCCGCGATTATCGCCGAAGTTGAAAAGGGTTTTCGCTCGGATCACTACGAGAAAATTCCCGATCGCGCGAAAGCGATCGCCCGCGCCATCGAGTTGGCTCAGCCGCGCGACATCGTTCTCATCGCTGGCAAAGGCCACGAGGCTTACCAGGAATTTTCCGATCACACCGTGCCGTTCGACGACATCCAGGTGGCACGGCGCGCCCTGGAAGACCGTCCGCTCGAATTCTGATTATGCACCCGGAGAACGGATTACATCAATCTTGGGAGCGCGTGCGCTCCCCAGCTTCAACTCAACGCTGATTGATATGGAGCCACATTCCATTTCCGAGATCGCTCAATTTGCCAATGGGCTGCTTGTCCAGGGAGACGGGAAGAAGATCGTCTCACGCATTAGCACCGACTCGAGGACGCTCAAACCAGGCGATCTTTTTGTGCCGTTGCGAGGAGAGAACTTCGACGGGCATAAGTTCGTCGAGCAAGCGATCGAGCGCGGCGCCGTGGGCGCGATGGTGGAAGAGAGTTGGAAAGGGGCGACCACGAAAACCTTCGCGCTAATTCGCGTTCCTGACACACTCCTGGGCTATCAGAATCTCGCGGCGAACTACCGAAGATCATTGCCGCTAAAGGTCATCGCCATTACGGGCAGCAACGGCAAAACCAGCACGAAAGATTTTGTCGCCGCGACCCTTTCGCGCGGATTTCGGGTCACAAAGACAGAAGGCAATTTCAACAATCACGTGGGGCTTCCGCAGACGATGCTCGCTGCATCTTCGAGCGACGAAATCGCCGTGTGGGAAATCGGAATGAATCATCCGGGAGAAGTCGCTGCGCTTTCGAAGCTCGCCGCGCCTGATGCCGCGATCATCACGAACGTCGGTCTCGCGCATATCGAATTCATGGGCAGCCGCGAAGCGATCGCCGCGGAAAAAGGCGCTCTTGCGGAAGCTGTCGGTGCCGACGGGACGGTGATCTTGAATGCGGACGATCCATTTAGCCACGGCATCGCCGACCGCACCCGCGCAAAAGTGATTCTTGCTGGAATCGAGAATGGCTCCGTTCGCGCGAACGAGGTGCGCCAAAGCCCGGCTGGATGCGAGTTCACGATATTGGAAGGCGCACACCGATGTCGCGCACAACTGCCTGTCCCCGGAATTCACATGGTGCAAAACGCGATGCTGGCCGTCGCGGCGGGCCGCGCGTTTGGCCTTTCGTTAGAGGATTGCGCTGCCGGCCTTGCCTCCGCCCCGTTGACGAAAGCGCGTCTGCAAATCAAGGAGATCAACGGCATTCAGTTCATCGACGATAGCTACAACGCGAATCCCGATTCGATGAAAGCGGCGCTCCGCACGCTGGTCGAACTGGACGCAGACGGGCGACGCATCGCCGTCCTCGGGCAGATGAGCGAGCTCGGTGAAGAATCGGAGCGCGGCCATCGCGAGGTCGGTGAAGCGGCAGCCGCCTTCGGCATAGATGAATTGATCGCGGTTGGCGCGACTGGCGCGGAGATAGCGCGGGCCGCGCAGAAAGCTGGCTTGAGTAAGAGCATCTCCGTGGCGGCGGCAGAGGACGCTGCCCAGCTCCTCGGGGAAACTGCTTCGCCCGGGGATTTGATTTTGGTCAAAGGAAGCCGCTCGGCACGGATGGAGCGAGTGCTGGAAGCGTTCTCGAAACGCCGGTCAACCGCGGAGGTGATACCATGATGTATTACCTCCATCTCCTGAGTGAGGAGATAAAAGGCTTCAACGTCTTTAGTTATGTGACGTTTCGAGCGGTCGCAGCGGCGGTCACTGCTTTCGTTTTTTCGCTTGCCTTCGGCAATTACGTCATCCGAAAGTTGATTGCGCTCAAAGCGGGTCAGCCGATTCGGACGGCGGACGAAGTGCATCGGCTGGCTGAATTGCACAGCAGCAAACAAGGCGTGCCCACGATGGGCGGCGTTCTCGTGATCGGCACCGTCGCGCTCTCGAGTTTCCTGTGGGCGAGACCGGATAACCGCTTCGTTTGGCTGGCCCTCTTCAGCATGGTTTATCTCGGGGCGCTTGGGTTTGCGGATGATTATTTGAAGGTCACGAAGAAGAAATCAGATGGCATCAGCGGCCGGCTCAAATTGGTTTTTCAAATCGGTCTCGCGGCCATCGTCACAGCGGTTTTCCTGACCAATCCGCTCATTGAAGTTCAGGCCCGCTCGCTCTATCTGCCGTTCTTCAAGGCTCCGGTCATCGCGAATATGGGCTGGTTGACCCTCGTCTTTTTCGCGTTCGTCATCGTGGGCTCGTCCAACGCAGTCAATCTCACCGACGGGCTGGATGGCCTCGCCATCGGCTGCACGATCACGGTCGCTTTCGCTTATGCATTGCTTTCCTACGCGGCCGGGAATTTTCGCATCGCGGAATACCTCCAGGTCCCGTTTTATCCCTACACGGGCGAGCTCGCCGTGGTCTGTTCGGCGCTCGTTGGAGCCGGTCTGGGCTTTCTCTGGTTCAACTGCCATCCCGCGAAAATCATCATGGGTGACACGGGGGCGCTCGCGATCGGCGGAGTGATCGGAGTCATTGCGATCTGTTGCAAACAAGAACTGCTCCTCGCGGTCGTGGGCGGTGTGTTCGTTCTCGAAGCGGCTTCCGTGATCCTCCAGGTCTTGAGCTTTCGACTGACTGGCAAACGCATTTTCGCGATGTCGCCGATCCATCATCATTTCGAGCTGAGCGGCTGGAAGGAAAATACTGTGGTTGTGCGGTTCTGGATTCTGTCGGCCATTTTCGCGCTCCTCGGGTTGGCGACGCTGAAGCTGAGGTAAATCGTGAAATACCAGGGCAAAAAAATTGCGGTGCTTGGAGCGGGACTAAGCGGGACCGCCGCGGCGCTCTTGCTTCGAAGTGGGGACGCCAATGTCACCGTTCTGGATAGCGCCGATGAAAAAACTTTGCTGAAATCGACGATCGAAAACCTGCGTGCGCGCGGAGTGGAGGTGCGTTGCGGTTCCGCGGCCGAGCAAGATTCCTCCTCGTATGATTTTGTTGTCCTGAGTCCGGGTATCGATCCGATCTCGCCGCTGGCGATAAATTTTTCATCTCGAAATATCGAGACGATGGGTGAGCTCGAGTTGGGTTGGCGATCCGTGAACGTCCCGGTCATCGCCATTACCGGCACAAACGGAAAGACGACCACCACAGAGTTACTCGCACAGATGTTGAATGCGTGCGGACAGCGCACCATCGCTTGCGGCAACATCGGCAAGCCGCTCTGCGAGGTCGCGCTGGAACAGCATGACCTCGACGTGCTCACCGTGGAGGTGAGCTCGTTCCAGCTCGAAACCATCCGGACGTTCCGGCCTTCGATCAGCGTTTGGCTGAATTTTGCCCCAGACCATCTCGACCGCTATCGCTCGGTCGCCGAATATCGCGCGGCGAAGCTGCGCATTTTTGAAAATCAAACGGCTGATGACGCTGCGGTTGTAAATGCTGGGGAGACGTTGCCGAAAATCGTGGCACGGACGGTTACCTTCAGCGCGTACGCGGACCGCGCGGATTTCCGCCTCGAAGGCGGATCGATCGTTTATCAAAACGCGCCCGTCCTCCGCATGGCGGAAACGAAGTTGCGCGGCTCGCACAATATCGAAAACATCATGGCAACGCTCGCCGTTGGTCTCGCGCGTGGCTTGTCGTTCGAGCAAATGCTCCCGCCGCTTTGTGCCTACGAGCCGCGACCGCACCGTTGTGAATTCGTGCGGGAAGTCGGCGACGTGACTTACGTCAACGATTCCAAGGCGACCAATCTCGACGCAGTCGAAAAGGGACTGCTCGCGCAGAACAAGAGCGTGATCTTGATCGCGGGCGGAAAGGACAAGGGATTCACCTTTGAAACCCTGCGGCCCCTCGTTTCCGAGAAAGTTCGGGCCGCGGTTCTGATCGGAGAGATGGCCGAGCGCATCGCGCAGGACTGGAAGGCCGCCGTTCCCTGCGAGATCGCGCACTCGCTGGCCGACGCCGTCGAGCGTGCGCACGCGATCGCAAAGCCCGGTGAAGTCGTCCTTTTTTCTCCGGGCACGTCCTCCTTCGACATGTTCAAAAGCTACGCTGATCGCGGCGATCAATTTCGTGCCCTGGTGCACGCCTTGCCCAAATAAAATCATGAAACTACCACAGCTTCTCACTCGCAAAAAACTGCGCGCCACGACTGCGCGCCGCGCTCTCGGCGCGGCGGAAATGGACTACGAAGAAATGTCCGAGCCGAACATGAAGCTCTCTCGCGCGCTGCTCATCGTGCTCGTGCTTCACGTTGTGGCCGTCGCCGGCATCATCGCTTTCAACACCATCAAGACGCGGCAGGGTCCCCTTGCGCCGATTTCGAGTGAAAGCGCAAATGCGAAAGTTGCGCTAACTACCTCGGCGAAATCCGAGGGTCCGACCGTTGTCGCTTCGACGCGGAATGACGAATCGAAGATCGCGAAGTTGCCGCCGAAGCCCGTCGCGAAAGACGATCGTAAGAGCGACCACGCGAAACCCGCGGAGAACAACTCGACAAAATCGGACGCCCCGAAAACTTACGTCATCGCGAAAGGGGACAACCCCGTCTCGATCGCGCGAAAGTTGAAGGTTCCGTACGACGATCTCATCGCGGCGAACCACATCGAGGATCCGCACAAACTTCAAATCGGACAGAAGCTGATCATCCCAACCAAACCCACGAAACCGAAGAAAGCCGACTAATGAAACATCGAGCGAATATAAAGGCGCTCGCCGCGGCGAGCGCTTATCGCATGTACGGGCAGCGCTTTTGTCCGCCGGTGCCGCCGCCGCCACGAAACTAGATGCATCGCAAGAGTGCCTATTTCTTGTTCCTGGCAGTTCTCGGCATGCTGGTCATCGGCATCGTCATGCTTTTCAGCACAAGTGCATTCGCGCGCGACAGTCACGGTGACGTCTATTTTTTCATGAAGAGACAGGTGGTCTGGCTCGGCGTCGGCCTTGTTGTGTGCACCGTGGCAGCCCTCGTCGACTACCATTTCTGGCAGCGGACGTGGTGGATCTGGTTCGGCCTGGCCCTCATCGCTCTCTCGCTTTGTTTTGTGCCGCACTTCGGAATGCGCATCAACGGTTCGCGCCGTTGGGTCGGACTCGGTCCGGCCACATTTCAGCCGTCGGAAATCGCGAAGATCGCCGTTGTCTTTTTTCTCGCCTGGTGGTTCGCCCGTTATGAAAAGGGAGCCGGCCGGATCCTGCAGGGTTTCGTAATTCCATTCACCATCGTCGTCACAGTTTTGCTGCTGATCGTGATGGAAGTCGATCTCGGAACGACCGCGCTAATCGGCGCAACGATGTTCGTGATCATGTTCGTCGCGGGAACCAACCCGGTGCTCCTCGGCCTGCTCTCGTTAGGCGGCCTGGCCGGCATTCTCTTCGTCGCGACGCACATGTCGGAACGTATGGCCCGGCTCTCGGCGTTTATGGATCCCGAACGCTTCAAAGACGACGCCGGCTTGCAGCAAATGCAGGCTCTGATCGCGTGGGGAAGCGGCGGAATGGAAGGTCTCGGCCTCGGGAACGGCCGGCAAAAAATGCTCTACCTTCCCTATGCGCACACGGATTTCATTTTCCCGATGATCGGCGAGGAGCTCGGTTTGCGGGTGAGTTTGCTCGTTGTGTTCCTCTTTGTCGTGATCATCGTGTGCGGGATGATGATCGCGCTGCATGCGAAGGATCGCGTCGGGTTGCTTCTCGGTTGCGGGATCGTCTCGCTTCTCGGATTGCAAGCGGCGGTCAACATCGGTGTCACAACATCGCTCCTACCGAATAAAGGCTTGCCGCTACCGTTTGTGAGCTACGGAGGATCGAACCTTGCCGCGTGCCTTTTTGGAATTGGATTGCTGCTGAACATTTATCGTCAGGGAGTGCTCGAACCGGCGAATCAGAAACGAACGATGATCCAGGCGCGAACGACGCCTAGAATCTAGGAAGTGCGAATGTCGAAGGTCGAACGTCGAATAATTGGAACGAGGCGTCACGCATCGACATTCGTCGTTCGCACTTCGTCATTCTTATGAACACCGTGATCGCATGCGGAGGAACGGGAGGACATCTATTTCCTGGTCTCGCGGTTGCGGAAGTTCTGCGCGCCCGCGGTCACGAGGTAATGCTCTTCATTTCCGAAAAGGAAATCGACGCACTTGCGCTCTCCGGCCGGTCCGATTTCCGATTCCATAAACTGCCGACGATTGGCCTTCCTTCACCCTTTTCGCCCGCGGTTCTCGGGTTCCTGCGTCGCTTCAACGAAAGTCTTTCGCTTTGCCGTGGCATCTACCGGAAATTCAAACCGCACGCCGTCCTTGGGATGGGTGGTTTCACCTCCACCGCGCCGGTGCTCGCGGGCAAGATGCGCGGCATTCCGACGTTCATTCACGAATCCAATGCGATTCCCGGAAAGGCGAACCGGCTCACTGCCAGAATGGTGCGCGCTGTTCTGCTTGGATTTAAAGAATGCGCTCCTTTTTTTCCCAAAGTGCGCACGGAAGTGACCGGCACACCGATCCGTAAGGAGCTCCAGCGCCTTGATCAAAAGATCGCGCGGCAGCGGCTGGGTCTGCGGGAAGATCTGCTCACGCTCCTGGTGATGGGCGGAAGCCAGGGCGCGACCGGCATCAATCAGGCGATGATCAAATCGTTGCCGGCGCTGCAAGGCGCGCCCATCCAGGTGATCCACCTTTCCGGAGCGCGCGATGAACGGCTCGTGGCCGACAATTATCAGCGCGAAAAAATCCCGGCCCATGTCGCGGCCTTTCATCACGCTATGGAGGAGGTATATAGCGCCGCGGATTTCGCGATCGCCCGTTCGGGCGCGGCCAGTCTCGCGGAGCTCGCCGCCTTTTCGTTGCCCGCGATCTTGATTCCTTTTCCCTACGCAGCGGAGGACCACCAAACGCGAAACGCCGAGATTTTCGCCCGCGCCGATGCCGGCGTCATTCTGAAGGAGTCCGATCTTGCGGGCGATCTGCTCGCACGGAAAATCCGGGAGTTAACCGGCGACCCGAGCAAACTGCTTCGAATGTCGGAGAATTCCGCACGCCTGGCGTCGAAAAACGCAGCTGCCCTCGTCGTGGAAACGATGGAAAGATATACGCAACCCAATCATGACGCGCGCCTCTGAAGTCGATCTGCAAAAGCTCCTCACGCGCGAGCATCACCGGATTCATCTGGTGGGGGTGGCGGGGAGCGGGATGAGCGGCATCGCGGCGCTTTTGCTCGAGCTCGGGCATAACGTGAGCGGCTCCGACAAGGTCGGCTCGCTCGAAATCGATCGTCTGCAACGGCTGGGACTCCGCTTCCATGCGCAGCATCGAGCAGAGGATGCGAACGATGCCGAAATGGTGATTTTTTCCTCTGCGATCAAGAAGGAAAATCCGATCCTCGTGAGCGCGCGTGACGTGGGCAAGCAGCTTGTTCACCGCGCCGAGGCGCTGGCCGCGATCATGTCGGGCAAGCGTGGAATCGTGATCGCGGGCATGCATGGCAAGACGACGACTTCCGCTATGGCGGCGCATGTCTTGCGCGAAGGAGGACTGCATCCATCGCACTATGTTGGGGCGGAAATTCCGCTGCTCGGTTCGAATGCGCATTGGGATCCACGCGGCGAGTATTTCGTGGCGGAAGGCGACGAAAGCGATGGGACGCTGCGCTTTTTCAAGCCGGAACACACGCTCGTTTTAAACATCGAGGAAGAGCATCTCGATTTTTACGCGGACCTCGCCGCGATCGAAGGCGTGTTTTCACAACTGCTCGACCAGACATCTGGATCGGTTTTTTATTGTGCGGATGATCCGCACGCCGGGAGAATTTGTGGCGCGCGCCCGCGTTCCATCTCCTTCGGTTTTGCACCGGATGCAGATTATCGCGGCACTGATATCGATCTTCAGGATTTCGCGTCCGTCTTCTGTGTCTTTCGCCGGGGCGAGAAGTTGGGCGAAGCCGTCCTGAACGTGCCTGGCCGCCACAACGTGAGTAATTCTCTCGGCGTGATCGCCCTCGCCACGGAGCTGGGAATACCCTTCGCGAAGGTCGTCGCTTCGCTGCGCCGCTTCGAGCACGCCCGGCGGCGTTTTGAAATAAAGTACGAGAGTGATCGCTTTTTGCTCGTGGATGATTACGCGCATCATCCCACCGAGATTCGCGCGACGCTCGCGACCGCGAAATCGGCCGGGCGCAATCGCGTTCTCACTATGTTTCAGCCGCATCGATATTCGCGCACCAAGGCACTGCGGCGCGAGTTCGGACGCGCTTTCGATAACGCCGACCTCGTTGTTGTGACCGATATTTACCCTGCGAGCGAAGCGCCTCTTCCCGGCATCAGCGGACAAACAATCGCCGATGAGATCATCGCGCACGGCCATCGCGGCGTGAGCTATCAACCGCGGCTGGATCGTCTCCATTGTGATGTTGGGAATATGATCGCTTCGGGCGATCTGATTTTGAGCCTTGGCGCCGGTAATATCCATGAGCAGCTTTCGATTCTTGCTGCCGATTTGGTCATCGCTGAACGGTTGAAGGAGATTGTCGGTGAAGAAGGCGACGTACTTCTTTATGAACCGCTCGCGAAGCACACGACGCTGCGTGTAGGCGGCCCGGCGCAGTTTTGGGTCGAGCCGCGCAACGAAGCTGCGTTCGCCGGCCTGATCCGCTATTGCCGTTGCGAAAATCTTCCGCTTTTCGTCATTGGACGAGGATCAAACTTGCTTGTCCGCGATGGGGGGATCCGCGGCGTGGTGGTCCATCCGTGCGGCGGTGAGTTCGACAAGGTGGACGTTTCGGGAAACGAAATTACAGCGGGAGTCGGCGCCAAACTCAAGGAAGTCGCTTATGCGGGCAAGGCTGCGGGTCTCGGCGGTCTTGAATGGATGGAAGGAATTCCGGGCGCGGTTGGCGGCGGCTTGCGAATGAATGCTGGCGCAATGGGCGCTCAAACTTTTGAGAACGTCGTGCGCGTCCGATACCTGGATGGTGAGGGGAATGCGCATACAAAAACTCCGGCGGAGCTCGAGATTAATTACCGTCATGTCCCCTCGTTGGTCCATAATTTTGCGGTTTCCGCGGTGTTTAGCGGAACACCTTCAGCGCCGGAGGAAATCACCCGGCGCCTGGACGAGTCGCAGGAGAAACGTCGGACAACACAACCGAGCGCGAAGAGCGCCGGCTGCATTTTCAAGAATCCGAAGAGTGGCCCGGCCGGCAAACTGGTCGACGAACTTGGGCTGAAAAATTCGCGAGTCGGTCACGCTCGTGTTTCCGAAGTGCACGGGAACTTTATTATCAATGAAGGCGGTGCCACGGCGGCCGAAGTGCTCGAGCTGATCGAAAGAATCAAGCATGCCGCGCGGACGCAACGTGGAGTCGAGTTGGAGACCGAAGTGCAAATCGTGGGGGAGCCGGCGTGAAATGAGTACCCGATCGTTGCCAAAGAAGATTGCGGTTCTGATGGGCGGCCCGGGGTCGGAACGCGACGTCTCGTTTGCCACCGGCAGGGGCGTGGTGAAAGCGCTGCGCTCGTTAGGCGCGGAGGTGACGGAGGTCGACGTCAAAGGTCCGGACTTCGAATTGCCTCACGGCGTCGACCTCGCATTCATCGCGCTGCACGGAACCTTTGGTGAAGACGGCCAGGTGCAAAGGATCCTGGAAGACCGCCGGGTCGCTTACACAGGCGAAGGCGCGGCGGAAAGCGAGCTGGCCTTCGACAAGATTCGCTCCAAGGAGGCGTTTCGTCAGCACGATGTTACCACGCCGTACTGGCAGATCGTGACAATTGGCCAACGTCCGACGATTCCCATTCCGTTCGTCATCAAAGCGCCCCGGCAGGGCTCGACGGTTGGGGTGCATATCATTAAGAATGAACGGGAAATTGATGCGGCGATTGCGGATGCCGGCAAATACGACCGTGAACTCCTGATCGAAAAGTTTGTTCCAGGTCGCGAGTTGACCATCGGCATTCTCGGTGAGCAGGCGTTGCCGATTTTGGAAATCATTCCGAAGGGCGGCTTTTACGATTTCGCGAACAAGTATCCCTTTCTGAATCCGGGCGCGGGTGGCGGCGCCGAACACGTTTGTCCGGCGAAAATTCCAGAGGACCGCACGCGCGAGATTCAAGATCTCGCTTTGCGAGCGCATCGCTCGCTTGGGCTGCAGGTTTATTCGCGGGTGGATATCATGTTACCCGAAGAAGGCGAGCCGGCTGTTCTTGAGGTAAACACCATTCCGGGAATGACCGAGGCGAGTTTGCTGCCTGAGGCAGCGGCCGCCGCTGGCATCGGGTACGCGGAATTGTGCGCACGGATTATCGAGCTCTCGCAGCAGAGATCCAGGTCAGACCGATGAAAGCGACGAATCAACGCCCGCGCGCGCGAAACGAACGCGTTTCGAATCCACGGCAGCGCCGCCAGCAACATCTTCTCGATGTCAAGGTCCGATCCCATAAGGCGACGCGGCATCGCAACCGCCGCGTTCTGGTCATCGTCTCGAAGGTCGTGCTTGCCGCGGGCATTTGCACCGGCCTCTATTTTGGCGTCCAGCTGGGAGCGAAGCGTCTGTTCTTCGAAAACCCGGACTATCGGCTGAGCCAAATCGAAGTGCAGACCGATGGAATGTTGCAGCGCGACCAGATTTTGAAAGCCGCCGGCCTGCGCGAGGGCGAAAATATTTTCAGTATAAACCTCGCGCATGTGCAAGATCACCTGCAGCGGTTGCCACAGGTGGATGAAGTGCAGGTGGTGCGGAGGATGCCTGGGGAAATCGACATTCGCCTGGTCGAGCGCAAGCCGATCGCCTGGATCACTTCCGACAAACAAGTCTCCGATCCATTTGCGTCCGATGTCGCTTTTCTTGTGGACGCGCGCGGCGTTCTCATGAAAGAAAAGAAGTTGTTGCCTGAATATCTCGGCCTGCCGCTGATCACGGGATGCACGAGCGAGTCGCTCGAGGCGGGCAAAGTCGTCGAGTCGTTTGAAGCGAAGGCGGCGCTCGAGCTCCTGCGTCTGAGCACGCGCAGCTTCATGCAGACGCGCTTTCAGATTCGCGAGATCGATGTCTCGAAAGGTTACTGCCTGCTCGTTTCGGACAAGAACCACACGCGCGTGACCTTCGGCTTCGATAATCTCGACACGCAATTGCAGCGTCTCGAGCAGTTCCTCGTTTATTCCGACGATTCGAAGCGCGAACTCGAGACAGTGAACCTGCTCGTGCAGCGAAACATCCCCGTGACCTTTACGAAATTACCCTCGGAGGTAATCAACGAAACGATCGACCCGGAAGGCTCGGAGCCAAGAATTCTCAAGGCGATTCCGGTTCATCCTTTTCCAAAAGCAGAACCTCCGCCCGTGTCAGCGAAATCGCGCACGAGTGCGTCGCCACCGCCGGTGCGCAGAGCAATTCCCGTCCGGCGTGGCAAAAGGGATTAAGCGAAATGGCAAGCAGTGATCTCATGGTTGGTCTCGAAATTGGCACATCGAAGATTTGCGTTGTCGTGGGCGAAGGCCGTCCCGATGGCACGATCAAGATTCTTGGCGTCGGCCAGGCGCCGTCGCGCGGTGTGCGTAAAGGCGAGATCGTCGATTTCGAAACCGCCATGAAGTGCGTGCACGAGGCGGTGGTGGACGCAGAGACAAAAAGCGACGTCATGATCCGCAGCGTTTATGTCGGCGTTGCCGGTTCGCATATTCAAAGCTTCAACAACCGCGGTTGCGTGATGCTGCCCGAAGATCGCGACGAAATGGACGAGCAGGACATCGAGGACGTGAAAATCAACGCGCGCGAAGTGAGCATTCCCGCGCAAAATGCCTTTCTCCATTCCATCATCCAGCATTATCACGTCGACGGACAGGACGGTGTCCTCAACCCCGTGGGCATGCTCGGGCAAAAGCTCGAAGCGGATTTTCACATCATCCACGGTGTGCGCACGCGCATCCAGAACACGATCCGTTGCGTGAAGGAATTGCCGCTGGAAGTGGAGGACGTTGTCTTCACCGCGCTCGCTTCCGCGCAGGTCGTGCTCACGCAGCATCAAAAAAATCTCGGCGCGCTCGTGATCGATATCGGCGGCGGCACGACGGATTACATTCTGTATGTGGATGGCGCGGTCAAACAAAGCGGCGTTCTCGGCGTCGGCGGCGATCACATCACGAACGACATCTCGATGGGCCTGCGCATTCCGATGACGCGCGCGGAGAAATTAAAAATCGAGGAAGGCAGTGTCACTCTGGGCAACTGTTTGCCGGGCGACACCGTCTTGCTGAAGGACGATTCCGGGTTTGCCGGAAAGGAGATCGAACGCGAAACGCTCAACACTATCATTCATTTGCGGCTGCGCGAAACGTTCGAGCTGCTGAAGCGGAAGCTAGAGGAAGAGCCTTTCATCAACTACATCGGCGAAGGCATTTTCATCACGGGCGGATGCAGCCATTTGAATGGCATCGACCATCTTGCCGAGGAAATTTTCGAGTTGCCGGCCCGAGTTACTCACGCGCAAACAATGTCCGGACTGACATCCGCTTTTGAGAACCCGCAGTTCTCCGCCGCGATCGGATTGATCAAGTATGCGCAAGCCGTCCAGGTTGATCGCCGCCCGCGCCGCGGCTTTGGGCGCTTGTTTGGAAAAATCTTCAACGGGATGCGGTCGTGACGCACGTTTTTTTCATCTGTCATCCCGAGTCGCACAGACGGCGAGGGACCCCGCAACTGAAGTTGGAACGTCTTCCGTTTGGAGAACGCGCAATCGGTGTGCGCGAGGTCCCTCGTCGTCTGTGCGGCTCGGGATGACAGAAGGCAATGCGTTGAAAGAGACTCTTAACTCACCTCACTTATGATCCAACTCAGTCGCAATTACAGCCTGCCGGAAAAGGCAGAAGAGGAAATTCCCATCAAGGTCGTCGGCGTCGGCGGCGCCGGCTCGAATGTCCTCGATCGGATCGTGCTCGATGGCTTGAACAAGGCCGATCTCATCGCGATCAACACCGATGTGCAATCTCTCGCCAGCTCCGTCGCTGCACACAAAGTCCAGCTTGGACGAACCGTCACGCGCGGACTCGGAGCCGGTGGCGATCCTGAGCTCGGCTACAATGCCGCTTACGAATCCGCGGATGAAATCCGGCAGGCGCTCACGGACGCGAGAATGATTTTTGTTTGTACCGGCCTGGGTGGCGGGACGGGCTCGGGCGCCGCGCCGGCGGTCGCGCAGGTCGCGCGCGAATCGGGCTCACTCGTCGTGGTTTTTGCGACCTTGCCATTCGCTTTCGAGGGGAAACGTCGCATGGCTCAGGCGCAGGAAGCCCTCGCGAAATTGCGCGAAAATGCTGACGCCGTCATCTGTTTCGAAAACGATCGTATGGGCGACATGGTCGCGCCGAGAGCGGGAATTCATCAGGCGTTTGCGGTCGCCGACGTCATGATCAGCCAGAGCGTGCGCTCGATCGTGAACTTGATCCAGCGTCCCGGCTTGATTCGAATCGGCTTCGATGATCTGCTCTCCGCTCTCCGCAGCCCGAGCGGTCGATGTCTGTTCGGTTTCGGGGAATCGGATTCCGATAATCGCGCGCATGATGCGCTGACGCAGGCGCTGAAAAACCCGCTGATGGATCGCGGCCGCATGCTCGCGGATGCGTCCCACGTCCTGGTCCAGGTAGCAGGTGGGCCCGCGATGACGCTTTCTGAAGTCGAGATTCTGATGCAGGAACTCGGCCGGCATATCAACGATCATACGCAGATCCTTTTTGGCACGTCGGTCGATGGACGGATGGGAAATCGATTGAGCGTAACGCTGATCAGCTCACTGGAGACTGAGGAGGAAATGGCACGCACGCCCGTGCCACCGGTGAGAGCCATAAAACCCGAACCGCTTCTGGTTCAGAAAAACGAGCCCGTGGCTCCTCCACCTCCGCCGATTTGGGAACAACGCGAAAAGCCATTGGCTGCGGTGGCGGCGGAGCAGCCTGTATTTGCGAATGAATTGATTCAAATGGAGGAACCTCCATTCGAGATAGCGCCGGAGCCGACTCCGATTGCATATGTGCCGGAGGAACCGCTCATCGAAGAAGCGCCGCCGCAGCCGCGCGTGATCCTCCCAAAAAAGAAGCCGGCTCCGTTTAAGGAACCGAGACCGGTCGAGGAGAAAAAGCTGCATGCGAAACAAGAGGTGCTGCAATTCGAGCCGGTGACGCGCGGTCGTTTTGAGAAAAGCGAGCCGACCATCGTGGAAGGCGAGGATCTCGATATCCCCACGTTTCTTCGCAAGAACGTTCGGGTGAAGTAGCGTCCGGTGGGGACGTTTCTCCGAAACTGCCGACTTTCTCTTATTGCGCGCCGCGCAATCCCAGCAATTCGACGGACGGCTCGGAGAGCCATCCCTACCTGGCTACTTCTTCATCAGCTCCAGCACGGCGCTGACCATCCCGATCAACCCGGTGCGGATGGTTGGTTCCGGCACGGGCGCGAACTTGCTCGAGTGCAAGCTCGGCAGTGACGCCCCGGTCTTCTTGCTCTCAGCGGCCTTCGTCGGATCGACCGCGCCGACGTTGAACATGAAGGCTGGGATCGAATGATCCGGCAGGCTGTATTCGCTGAAGTCTTCGCCGCCCATTGTCGGATCTTTCAGCACGACGTTGTCGGCGCCGATCGCGCTCTTCAACGCCGCTGAGACTCGCTTCGTGAGCTCCGGATTATTGTAGGTTGCCGGTGTGTATTGATCTTTCTCCACGTGCACGATTGGCATCCGATCGTCCGGAACTCCGGCGGTGGTTGCGATGCCTTTCGCGATCCGCTCAATCGCCGCCAGGACACGATCGCGCACCTCTTGTTTGTATGTGCGAACGGTCAGCTGCATTTTCACTTCGTCGGAAATGATATTGTGTTTCGTGCCGCCGTGGATCGACCCGACGGTCACGACAATGGGATCGACCGGATTATTCTCGCGGCTGACGATGGTCTGCCACGCGTTGATCATCTCCGCGGCGAGGACGATCGGGTCCTTCGTCTTGTGCGGATAGGCGCCGTGCCCGCCCACACCGCGGACCGTCACGTCGACTGAGTCGACGTTGGCATAGCAATACCCTTCCGTGACTCCGATTTGGCCGGTGGCAATCTCCGCGTCGTCGTGCAATCCCAAGACGTAGTTCGGTTTCGGCCAGCGCGTATAGAGCCCGTCCTTCAAGAGCGCGCGTGCGCCGCCGACGGTCTCCTCGGCTGGCTGGCCGATAAAAATGATCGTGCCATGCCACTTATCCTTGAGCTTCCCGAGCGCGCGCGCGGTGCCGATAAATGTCGACATGTGGATGTCGTGGCCACACGCATGCATGACCGAGACATCCTGGCCGGCGTCATTTTTCGTCATCACCGTGCTCGCATAGGAGAGGCCCGTTTCTTCGTGCACAGGCAACGCGTCCAGATCAGTGCGGATCGCAACTGTCGGACCATCCCCATTTTTCATCACGCCGATGACTCCGAAGCAGGTCAGGCCGGGTTTGTCGTACTTCCCGACGTGATCGGTGACTTCGCAACCAGCAGCTTTCAATTCCTTCGCCACGATCGCGGCTGTGCGTTCCTCGTGTGTCGACAACTCAGGATGAGTGTGAAGATCCTTGTAGATCGTCAATAGCGACGGCAGCTCGGCGTCGGCGAGAGATTGGGGAGTTTGCTGCGCGGGAAGTGGAGAGGCGGCGAGAGCGAGCGCAATGCTGAGGTGACGAATCTTCATCTCGCACGTATACCAGAGCGCGACCAAGAAAGCATACGTATTAGCGATGGGTGGATCGAGCGCTCCGCCGCTCGATGCCAACGAGTGCCGGCAAAGCCGGGATTACTAAACATCGCGCGCGACGGAGCGCACGATCCACCTACTTGATTCTCTTTCAGTCCGCCGCGTAGTTGCTGGCCCATGGGTTTCGAGGAAAACACGCTCCTCTTCGGCTCCGATCCGACTCCGCGGATCGTCGCGATCGAGCTCGGCGACACGGGCACCATCAAAGTTTACCGGCGCGAAAAGGACGGCTCGACCACCGCCGACATCGAGCCGTTCCACCCTTTCGTCTGGTGCGATTCCGACGTCACCGATCTCAATATCGATGCCGAAAAGCTCGAGGGCGATTTGCGCTATGGCTGGCGTGTGAGCGTCAACAGCTGGAAGGAATTGATCGCCCTGCGCAATGGACTCAAGAGCGCTGGCCGCAGCTTTTTCGCGCTCAGCGATCCGGTGCAGCATTACCTGACCTCGACGGGACGCACTCTGTTTAAGGGTCTTCCTTTCGAAGAGCTGCGCCGCCTCCAAATCGAAGTTCTCTCCTTCGTCGGCGGCGAAACCGAAATCCCCGGCGGGTCGCAGCCGTCCGATCACATCATGAGCATCGCCCTCTCTGACAACAGCGGCTGGGAAGAATTGATCGTGGTCGATCCCGCCAAAGCCGAAGAATCCGAATGCGCCGCGCTCAAGCGCCTGACCGCGATCATCAAGGACCGCGACCCCGATGTGATCGAAGGCCACAACCTCTTTCGCTTCGATCTGCCGTATCTGGTCGCGCGCGCGCGCAAAGCGAAAGTGAAACTCGATTGGGGACGCAGCGGCGGTTTCCTCCGTTCGCGTCCGTCTCGGCTCCAGATCGCCGAGAAAACAATCGATTATCCAAAATTCACAATCGATGGCCGGCATTTCGTCGACACATTTCTGCTCGCGCAATTTTACGATGTCGGCATGCGCAGCTTGTCCGGCTTCGAGCGGATCGATGTGGCGCAACACTTTGGACTCACCGATGAGACGCAAACCTCATCGCTCAGCGGCAAGGAATTCCAGCGCGCCTACCTCGAAGACGCCGATCGCTTCCGCCAGCGCGCCCTCTGCGCTGTGCGCGAAACGCGCGCCGTCGCCGATCTCTTGAGCCCGAGCTACTTCATCCAGGCGCAGATTTTCCCCTACAACTACCAGGACGTGATCGTGCGCGGCAACGCCACCCGCATCAACGCGCTCTTCCTCCGCGAGTATTACCGGCAGCGCCATTCCATTCCCGAGATGCCGATGGTGCGCGGCTTTGAAGGCGGTTACACCGCGATCTTTTTCACGGGCGTCGCGCGCAACGTCTGGCATTGCGACATCGCCTCGCTTTATCCGTCCATCATGTTGCAGTTCGATTGCTTCCCCGTAACCGATCAGCTCCAGATCTTCCGCCATTTGCTGACCGATCTGCGCACCTTCCGGCTCGAAGCCAAGGCGCAGATGCAATCGACGAATAAGGAAAACAATCGCCAGAGATGGCATCACCTTCACGCGCTCCAGAATACCTTCAAGATTCTGATCAACAGCTTCTACGGCTACCTCGGTTTCGCCCAGGGAAACTTTGCCGATTTCGATGCGGCCGCGCGCGTCACTCAGATCGGGCGCGAGCTTTTGCAGAAGATGATCGATTGGCTGAACGCGCGCGGCGCCCAAGTTATCGAAGTCGACACCGACGGCATCTATTTTGTCCCGCCGGAAGTAGCACAAGCTTCCAGCTTGTCGTCTCAAAGAAACCGGCAAGATGCCGGTTCTACCATCGAAGAGCTGCGTCGCGGCCTCGCCGGCGAATTGCCGCCCGGCATCGAAGTCGAATTCGACGAGCAATTCGACGCGATGTTCAGCTACAAGGCAAAGAACTACGCGCTCCTTACGCGCGACGGCGAAGTCATCATCAAAGGTGGGGCCCTCAAATCGCGCGGGCTCGAAAAGTTCCAACGCGTTTTCCTCGAGGAAATGATCAAACTGCTGATGGAGGGAAAGCCGGAAGGAATCGGCGATTTGCGGAACGACTTCGAACGAAAAATCCGCGCGCGCGAATGGCCGATCACTTGGCTGATGAAGACTGACACGCTCCAGGATTCGCTGGAGAAATACCGCCAAAAAATCGCCGGCTCCGCGCGGAATCGCGCCGCCGCCTACGAACTCGCCCTGGCGAGCGGCCGCGATCACAAGCCCGGCGAGCAGGTCAGCTACTACATCACCGGCACGACCAAGAAAGTCGCCGCCTACGAAAACGCCAAACTCGCCTCAGCTTTCGATCCGCAAAACCGCGACGAAAACATCGACTACTACGTGGCCAAGCTCGATGAGCTCGTGAAGAAGTTCGCTGGTGTCACAACCGACGCGTCATCCGCGAAGCAGGAGTCGCTGGCGTTCTAGCGGCCACTGTCTTCGGTAGCAGGCCAGTCACCTAGCAGCGTTTCCAAATTATTTCATCCGCTCCCATTCGTCTGGATCAACTCCAGCCTGCTTCAGAATTCGTTTTACGATCGTCCAATCGAGATCGCCGCGATGCGGATTAGGGATTGTCACGCGAACACCCGATTTGACGAGGAAGGGATGTTTGCCTTCCTGATATTCGCCTTCCCAGCCAAACAGTCGCAGACGCCGGATCAGCTCTCGTCGCTTAATCGGCTTCGGCATGAACCGGAGCCTTCACATTTAGATCGATGTTGGCGACAACCGGAAGCTCATGGCCTAGCCGGATCCCCAGCATGATCCAATCTTCCAGCGTGCTCTGCAGTTCCTCCCGGCACGTCTCAAGCGTGGCCTCTTCCGCCCAGAGTCCTTTCAGCGGTGGAATCGTGGCGAAAAATCGACCGTTCTCCATCAACTCGTAGTGCGCGAGCCGCATCGCCTCCCGGATGTAATCAGTCAGCATCGCAAAGATCATACGTCACTGACGAATCCATTTCACGTATATTTGTATTCGCCGCCTCAGGTGGCGGGCTACGTTCGGCGATTCGAGAGGGATGCGGTTTTCTCGATAGGCGAGGCTTTGCCGGAGATATCTTGCGCGCTGCAATTCGGCCGATTTGTCGAATCGCTCGAACGAAAATTTGCATTGGGCCTGTAGATCGCGGCATCTTGATCGGGGCACGCGGTGCTCGTCGTAGAGGAATTATCTTGCCTATATTTCAATACTGTTCGGAAAGCGGTGCCTACATCCTGGAAAACCGGCAGCTAAAGATTACCCCTCCAAATCAATTCAACGATCCGTTCGAGTTTAGTCCGATCGTCGAGTGTCCGGATCCCGCGGCTCACGCTAGCCGAACTTTCGCCGAGATTTGCACGCCAGCGTACTTCGCCGCAAACCGGGCCAATTTTCGGTCTGATATCAATTACACACAGTATTTGAGTGAACTGCAGGCTCGAAAAACGGAGTTGCTCGAAAGGATGGCTGCCAACGTGCGAGATGCCGACCGGGCTACTCAACGACATATTTTAGATCTGTCAGCAACAGCTTCGGTGTGGCGTGTTTTACGTCGCAGCCGCTCCATCCGTTGATGTGGGCCCACTACGCTGCATCGCATCGTGGGTTAGTAGTGGAGTTTGATGAAACGCACCCTCTATTTACGAGCAGATCATTTTTCAAGGTCGAGTGTTCCGACGCTCGCGCGCGATGTGACGCCTCCGGTCCGGTGACCGGGGTACTGCTGAGGACTTTGCGAAGAGAAAGAGCAGATGCTGGTTCCACGAAGACGAATCACGACTGATCATCGATCTTTCGGTAACCGAGCCATTCAAAGTACCGGATCGTGACGAGATTCGCGTGCTTAGAATCGAGCCAACCCTCATTCGATCGGTAATTATTGGCACGCGTGCTAGCGACGGATTCAAGCGCCGTGTAAAGAAGGCGCTCGAATCGGCCGACTATGCGCACGTGAATCCGTTCGGTGTTCGAACCGACGAAACGAAGTTCGAATTGCACAAGACGCCCTTGTGAAGTCAAACTCCATCGCGTGGCGTCGAGAATAGCGCTACTCGTATCGCAACGATGTGACTGGATCGACGCGCGTCGCACGCCTGGCGGGCAAATAGCCGGCCAGCAGAGCGATTGCGATGAGGCAGGCGGGGACGGCGACGAAAGTCATCGGGTCGTGGACTGTGATGCCGAACAGGATCGTGCTCAGGAATTTCGAGAGGAAAAACGCGGTAATCAATCCGGCGAGGATCCCGGCGGCGGTCAGCTTGAGCGTTTTGGCGAGGATGAGCTGCAGGATGTTCTGGCGTGTGGCGCCGAGCGCGATGCGGATTCCGATCTCTTTGTAGCGCTGCGTGACGAGATACGCGATGACGCCGTAGATGCCGAGGCAGGCGAGCGTGAGCGCGAAGATCGAGAAGACGCCGATGAGCCAGGTACGAAAACGCGGCTGCGCGATCGATTCATTGATAAGCGACTGCATCGTCGCCACCTTGACGACGATTTGCGGATCGAGCGCGCGAATCGTGCCACGCAAGTCGGACGCGGTGCTCGCCGGGTTCGCCGAACGCACCACGAAGGTCAGGTCGCGTCCAAGAAACGTCACCACGTCCGCGGGCAACTGGGCGTACGGAATGTAGATCTCCCCGTCGGACGTGGCGTCGAGCCGGCTGTGTTTGATGTTTCCGGAGACGGCCACGATCGAGAGCCAGTTTTTGTGGAACCGGATTTTCTTTCCGAGAGGGCTTTCGTTAGGCCAGAATCGCTTGGCCAGCAATTCGTTCACGATCGCCACGCCGGGTGCGGCCTCGCTCTCGCTCTCGCTGAAGTCGTGCCCTTCCTTGAGCGGAATCCCAAGCGCGGAAAAATAACCGGGGCTCGCCGGGCGCATTTGCGCGCTGTAATCGGTCCCGGCGGGCGCGGGTCGGCCCTCGATTTCAAAACTGTTGCCCCAATCGTTTCCGCCGAACGGGAGGTGGGTGACCACGCCGACTGCCTGTGCGCCGGGAAGTGCCCGGACCTTTTCGAGCGCGGTTCGGTAGAAGCGCATGATCGCCGCGGCATCCGGATAATGCTCCTTCATCAATCCGGCATCGGCGGTGACTACATTCTCCGCGCGAAAGCCTGGATCGACGTGCGTCAAGGCTACGAAACTCCGCATCATCAAGGCGCAACCGATGAGGAGCACGGAGGCCAGCGCTACCTCCGCGAAGACCAGCAGGTGCCGGGTGCGGTCTGCGCCGCCAGTCGTCGAGCGGGCGGTTCCTTTCAACGCCGCTTGAAAACTCGTGCGCGATGCCGTGAAGGCTGGTCCCAGGCCAAACAAGAGGCCTGAGATGGCCGAGATGAGAAAAACAAAACCGAGAGCTGTTCGATTGATGTGCGAGTGCGCGAGCTCGGGAATATTTTCGGCTCCGAACACCTTCAGCAAATCCAGTCCCCAAACCGCGATCGCCAGACCCAGTATCCCGCCGATGGACGCGAGCACCGCTGCCTCCATCAGCAGTTGAGCAATCAGCCTTTGCCGGCTCGCGCCCATCGCGGCGCGAATGGCCATCTCGCCTTGGCGCGCATTGGCTCGCGCCAGCATCAGGTTGGCGACGTTTGCACACGCGATGGTCAATAGGAATCCAACCGCGCAGAGGAGGACGAGAAGCGGGTTTCGCAGCTGGCCGGTTGTAAACTCCTTCAAGCTGACCGCGAAATAGCGGCGGATCGTTTCGTCATCCGGCGGGTCGACGCGCTTTCCAAGCAGATCGACTTCGGCCTGCAAACGCTGTGGCGTTACTCCGGGTTTGAGCCGGCCAATCACGCGGAGAAAATGCGCGTTAGGATGTTGTTGGAGAAACGGGCCATCCAACGTCAGTGGAACCCAGAGCTTCACGTCGGTCTGGGGAAAATCGAACGTCTCGGACATGACGCCCACGATGGTGTAAGGCTCGCCATTCAGCACGACTGGCTTGCCCAACACGTCCGACCGCAGGCCGAACTTATCCCGCCAGACGGCGTGGCTCAGGATCACCACGTGGTCCTTTCCGACCTCTCCTTCCGAATCCAGGAAGACACGGCCGAGGGCGGCGCTCGTGCGCAGCGTTTGGAAGAGGGACGGCGTGACTAAGTGGCCGAAAACAAAGGCGGGCTCGCCGATTCCAGTGAGCGTGAACCCATTTCCCATGTAACCGGAAAACGTTTCGAAAACCTCAGTCTGTTTTTTCCAAGCGTTAAATTCATGCGCTGAAAATGTGACGTGATTTTCCTGCGGGAACTGCTGCCAGAGCATGAAGAGCCGATCGGCTTCGGGATAGGGCGGCCCTTGGAAAAGGACCGAGTTCACGATCGTGAACATCAGCGCTGTGCTGCCAATCCCGAGTGCCAGAACGAGGGCGACTGAGAGAGAAAAAACCGGTGACTTGCGCAGCGTCCGCAGACCAAATCGAAGATCCTGCAACCGCGTCTCGAGGAAATGTCCAAGCCGGACTTCCCGAACCTGTTCCTTGACCTGTTCGATCCCGCCGAACTCCACCAACGCTTCCCGGCGCGCTTCGCTCTCGGTCAGTCCGTCCTTCATCTTCGCCTGTGTGGCCAGCTCGACGTACGAACTGACTTCATCCGTCAGTTCGCGTTCCACCTGACGCCTTCGAGTGAGATTCCGCCAAAGGGTCGCGATGCGTGAAAGGAACGAGATCACGGAAGTTCCCGGTTAGCTGACGTGTAACTCATGAAGTCCGAAGAACGGTTGAGCCACAGATGAACACGGATGAAACACGGATTGCCAAGAGATCGTCTCCATTCATCGGTGTAAATCTGTGTTCATCTGTGGCTGAAAAAGAGTTCGGGACGCCAATTACGTCGCGCGCAGTGCGCTTGTGATTCCGACGGAAATAGTGAGCCAATCTTCTGTCTCCGCTTCGAGCTGACGCCGGCCGGCTCTCGTTAGGCTGTAAAACTTCGCGCGCCGATTATTTTCCGAATCGCCCCAGGCGGACTTCAGCCAGCCGGCTTCTTCCATGCGGTGGAGAGCGGGAAAGAGCGATCCCGGCTTCACATGGAAGGTGCCCTTGGTGATCTGGTTGATCCGGTTTGAAACTCCGAGGCCGTGAAGCGCCTGTGCCGCCAGCGCCTTCAACACCAGGAGGTGGAGTGTTCCCTGCAAGAGATCAGCTTTCTTTTCTTTCATCGTGCTTCGTATAGACTGTCTGTAAGAGAACGATGACTGGTCTCCTATAGAATGTCAATAGGAGAAACTGAATCAGCTCCGGCAAATGTAGAGGCGCTTGTGCCAGGCGCCTCTACATTTCCACTCCGCGCGCAGCGCTTGGACCGGGTTGAGCAAGCGGGCTTTGCGGTCTTGTCTAAAAAGATCGCGCCGATGGAACGACGCGTCCGAACTGCCGCGCCTGATGGAGCAGCGGACCCGGGGTGAGGCAGTAGGCGGGAGTAATTGGGCAACCGGCTTTGCGGAGTGCGGAGGCGATCCACGTGTTGCAAGTGTGGAATGCGGAATAGGTCCCCCGAGCCCGATACCAACCTTTCCCCAGACGAATGGGCCGACCGGCTTCGTCGAGTGCGTAGGTTTGGTCGATGTGCTGGCACAATCGGGCGAAGCCCCCTGCAGAAAGATCAATTTCGACGATCGAAAACTTCGGGTTGTCGAGTTTCGCACGCAGCGTGCTGAATCCATCAGAAAGCACGACGGTACGCTTTGAGCCGACCAGTGCTTTCATCGCGATCCCACTCGTGAGGGGTTTTCGGTAGCCATCGTCGTCGCCCCAGCCGACCTCGAGATATTTGAAACCGGAGTAATCGCGATTGGCTGGCCAGACCGCACGGGGGATGTCCGACCGCTTCACCGCCAAGCCTGTATGAAGGGCGCCGTGATTGATTACGTAAACGGTCCGGGCGGTCCCGCCGGTCCGGGGCGGATAAAGCGATTTGGTCGGTCCGGCACAGGCGACGGCGCAAAGGAGGGTTGCAGCGACGAAAGCGATCTGCTGGATCGCTCGCGCAAATCTCTTAACCAGCGCAGGGCAATCTTTCATCCAGATAATTCGCCGCGAACCCAATGTTTTCAACGAATAGGAGCCACAATTGCTGCGTGGCTCGTGGTGAAATAACCGAGGCAATTTCGATCCTGTCCAAGTATTACTTTTTTTGTAGAAAATATTACAAAAAATCGCTTGCGCGGGTGCCGCCTCGAGTGGATAGGGACGCTTCCGTGCGAAAAATTAATCTCCTAGTTACTATTGGCTGTGGCTGCGTTCTGGCCGTTTCGGCAAACGCAGCTCGAACCGAAAGCCTGTCTTTTAAACCTCAAACCGTCTTCCAGAAGCGGACCGACAAAGCGGTCTCGGAGCCTTCGAAATCACAGTTCGTCTTTAAGGATCGGAACGGCAAGACCGTCTCAGCGCCAATCATTGACCAGTACCAGAAGAACCGGATCGTTCATCCGATGGCGAAAATCGATCCGCGGCTGGACCCGAAGATGAGCCGCGCGGCAACCATCGCGGATGAACGTGCTCACGCGCACTCGAAATCGCGCTGCTGGCATTACGTGAAGGAAGCTCTCCTGGCCTCAGGTGCCGTGACCTCCTATCCGAAATCTTCCCTGGCAAAACAGGCCGGCGATGAGCTGGTGCGCGACTACGGTTTCAAGAAGCTTCCAATTCGCGATCCATACGCAGCGCCGATCGGTTCAGTGCTCGTGTATTTCAAGGGCCGCAACAGACCCGGGCATGTCGAGATCCGAACGAAGACGGGTTTCGTGAGCGATTTCCGCTCGAAGGACGCGTGCCGGTATGCGCTCGTCGGTGTTTACGCCAAGCGGTAGTCGGCTGAGGGGCGCGTTCTACGCGTTGGCAAGACGTTCCCGGCCGTGGGGCGCGGTCAAATCGAGGGCGGGACCAATTGGGACGATACGAGTGGGATTAATCTCGTCGTGCGTCATGTAGTAGTGGCGCTTGATGTGGTCGAAGTTCACGGTCGCGGCGACGCCGTCGTGCTGATACAAATCGCGCAGGTAAGGCCAGAGGTTCGGGTAATCGACAATGCGACGGATGTTGCATTTGAAGTGGCCATGATAGACCGCGTCGAACCGGATGAGCGTCGGGAAAAGACGCCAGTCGGATTCGGTCATGCGCTCGCCTAACAAGTAGCGTTTCGATGCGAGACATGCGTCGAGTTCATCGAGGGTCTCGAATAATCTTTTCGTGGCACGTTCGTACGGGCGCTGGGCCGTGGCGAAGCCGGCGAGATAAACGCCGTTATTCACGCGCTCGTAAACGCGCTTATTGATCTTGTCGATTTCGCCCCGGAGGTCGAGTGGGTAGAAGTCGTAAGGGTTGGTCGCGAAGTCGTCGAACTCGCTGTTGAACATGCGCAGAAGATCGTCGTCCGAGTTGCTGACGATGCGTTTCGTCTGCTTGTCCCACAGGACCGGGACGGTGACGCGCCCGTGGTAATCAGGATCGGTCGCGCGGTAGGCTTCGCTCACGAACCGGAAGCCGTTCACGGGATCTTCGGAGTGGCCGGGACCGTTTCGGAACGCCCAGCCGCGCTCGTCGCGCACGGGGTCGACGACGGTCATGCCGATCGTTTCCGCGAGGCCTTTGAGCGTGCGCAGAATGATGGTGCGATGCGCCCAGGGGCAGGCGAGCGACACGTAGAGATGATAACGGCCGCGCTCGGGTTTGTAAGGCGTGGAGCCGTCGCGCTTCACCCAATCGCGGAACGCATCTTCCTGGCGCTTGAATTCACCGGACTTGGATTGTTCTTCGGGAAATTGCGCCATCGGTTCGGAGCGTAGTGGCTTTCGAAATGATATATTGTGGCAGCGGCCCGATCTACTCGCCGGCGAAACGCATTTCATTCGTGCCGACAAAACCGAGCCGTTCGTAAAGTGCACGCCCAGCGTCCGAAGCGTGCAGGACAAGGCGGTCGAGCCGCTCGGCCTGCGCCCAGTCAATGATCCGTTGGAGAAGGAGCACGGCTACGCCTTGACGACGCCATTCCGGTTCGGTGAACACATTTAGAATAATGGCGTGCCGGCCTTCCGCGATCTTGTTTCCTTCGTTCGTGCGCGGGAGCGGATGTGGCAGAACCTCGCGGAGTTGAACCCCGGCTCCACCCGCAATGATGTCTGGACGCTCTGTTGGGAGCGCCAGCCATCCGATATATTCGCCCCGACTCAAAAGATCGCGGAGGCGTTCACGTGATTTCGAGCGCAGGATCTCGAACGATTCTGGCGGGACTTCGCCCATCTCTTCAAACATGCGCGCGCGATGCCCAGCGATGGCGTCCACATCCTCGGGAGTAGCAAGACGAATCGTGAATCGCTCTGACATTTGGTGAAAGTCGAGTTTCGGTGGCGGCCTTGTACGGCGCAACTGACGTCAATTCCTTCCGCGTTTCAGTTCTAAAGGTTCGGCAAATTCCGGTTTCATCAAACGATGAGAAGAATACCAGTCTGTCTACAGTTAATGCTCTATTTTCTCAAAATTTGGACTCATTTTGCTCGAGTTGGCCGCATGGGTAGAATTACTTGCCATCGTAGCGTAAAAGCGCTTGCCACCTTGGTACGAGCCTTGCATACACACAATGCGTGCGACGTGTTATTCTGTTGGCTTTTCTTTGCGGCCTGGGCCTCACACTTTCCACGATCGAAGTCCGCTCTGAGGGCCTGGCCTCTACCAGGTCCAGATTTTATTATCAAACGCCGTCAGGATGGACCGGCTCCGCCCGCATCATTCATCATTACTGGAGCGTGCCAATGGTTCATCCGGATGCGCGAGTTGATTCGCGCCTCGATCCGCGGCTGCGTCGCGCGGCCACCATCGCCCAGGAACGCGCCAACGCGCACTCCAGAACTCGGTGCTGGCGTTATGTGAAGGAGGCGCTCGTTGCCTCCGGCGTAATCAACTCCTACCCGAAAACCGACTACGCATCGCAAGCTGGTGAAGAACTGGTGCGCAATTTCGGTTTCAAACGTTTGCCTGTGCGCGATCAATTCGCGGCGCCGATCGGCGCGGTGTTGGTCTTTGCCCACGGCAGCAATGGCGCGGGCCACGTCGTAATTCGGACGAAAAGCGGTTTCGCGAGCGATTATTGGACGAAGAACCGCTGCAAGTATCCATTGATCGCGGTCTACGGAAAATTCTCTTCCTAGCCGAATCGATTTCGCTCTTCGCGCAACGCGAGCGTTATCGCAGGTAGACCATTCCCAAGCGGTCGACAAAGCAGGAGATCCAGTCCTCTCTGATTTCCTTTTGCGCTTGGGCAAGGGTCATTTCGCCGGAGGCGATCCGGGCCAGAAGACGTTGCGTCAATAACTCTTTTCGCTGCGCGTTGTAAGGTCTGGTGTACAAACTTTGCGGCCACAGATTGTCGATCGTATCCGCGCCTCCGAGTTCGGCGGGGATGAGATGATCGACCTTGAATTCCGGCCGTCTCCGCCACGGAATGTGATAACGATCAAACACCCTTCGCTCCATTTCTTCGGTGACGCCGTTCCGGTCTTTGCCGTTCCGCGCCACCTTTCCCGGCGTGAGCTTCGGGTTCGGCAACATGGTGTCTCCGGCATTCGCGGCCAGACAAGACGCGATCAGGAGAGCCGTGGACGTGATCCGAATATTCAACGACGAGACGGTATGATGAGTTTCGACTATCGCAAAAAATTCGCTCTGTGAATGCTTCTCGTATCCTGCTGGCTGCGTTTTTCATCCTGGCGGGCATCAATCATTTCATTGCGCCCTCGATCTATTTGTCGATCGTGCCGACTTACCTTCCGTGGCCGAAAACGTTGGTCATTATCAGCGGAGTAGCGGAAATTATTGGCGGTGTTGGAGTGTTGCCAGCGCGCACGCGAGTTTGGGCCGGATGGGGATTAATCGCACTTCTGCTCGTAATGTTTCCCGCGAACATTCAGGCGATCAGCACGGGATTGACCATCGCCGGGCATGTTGTTCCAACGTGGCTGCTCTGGGCGCGGCTTCCGTTTCAACTCTTATTGATCGCATGGGTGTACCGGGTCTGCGTGCAACCTGGGAAGAGTGCGAGGCAGAAGCCGGTAGTCTGACGCTGGCGACCGCGCCTGTGTCATCCCGAGTCGCGTAGACGACGAGGGACCTCACACAAGCAATTCACGCGTTCCCCATCTTTCGCATTGCAAGCTGCGGGTGCGCGGTCCCTCGCATGCGCTCGGGATGACAATCTGTGCACTCGCGCTTCTCGCGATATTAGGCGCTGCGAATTACTTCAGCAGATATTCGCGAATGAACTGCACCATGCTGTAGAACTGGAAATCGGCGTTCTTTTTCTTCGCGAAGCCGTGTCCTTCATCCTTGGCGAGGAGGTACCAAACCGGCGTGCCTTGTTTCTTCAAAGTCGCGACAATCTGGTCAGCTTCAGATTTCGGGACGCGCGGATCGTTCGCTCCCTGTACCACAAAGAGCGGTTTCGTGATCTTCTGCGCGTTGTTTAATGGTGCCGTCCGCTCCATGAATTCCGCCATCTTCGGGTCGCGTTCGTCGCCGTATTCCACGCGACGCAAATCACGCCGATAGTTTTCGGTATTTTTCAGGAATGTCGCGAGATTCGAAATGCCCACGACGTCGAGCGCGCACCGAATCCGGTCGGCGTAGTTCGTGGCGACGGCGAGTGTCATGAAGCCGCCGTAGGAACCGCCGGTGACCATGACCCGTTGAGCATCGAGACCCTGGTGCGTTCGCATCCAATCGAGCAGCGCCGAAATATCCTTGTAGGAATCTTCGCGCTGAAACCCGTTGTCCAGTTTCAGAAAAGTTTTTCCGTAGCCGGCCGAGCCGCGCACGTTCGGAAAGAGAATCGCGCACCCGAGCTCGTTGATGAAATAATTGTTCCGTCCCAGATAACCAGGACGGTACTGCGATTCGGGGCCGCCATGGATATTGATAATGACCGGCCGCGGTCCGGGAAATTTCGCGGCGTCCGGCACGTAAAGGAATCCAGTGATTTCTTTGCCATCGAAAGATTTCCAGCGGACGAGCTCCGGCTCGGCAAACCGCGTCCCGGGAATGCCGCCCGTCTCGCTCGTCGTCCAGCGCGCGGTCGTATTCTTACCGCCCGCGATCGACCAGGTGTAAACATCAGATGGCGAGCGTGCCCCTGCGACATTGAAAGCAAGCAGGCCTTGTTTCGGATCGCGGTGCCAGCGCACGCCAGTAATGACGACGGCAGGCAGCGGCGGGTTGAACGTGGGATCTTTCTGCGGCCGCGCAGTCACCTTTCCTTGTCCCGGCACGACTTCGATCATGTGCAGGGTGCTCACACCATTCTCGTTCAAGGCATAGGCGATTTGTTTTCCGTCGTGGCTCAAATCCCAACTGTCCACATCCCACTTCACGTCCGACAGGAGGTAAGTATGCTTGCCGCTGGCGAGATCGATGTAGGCGAGCCGCTGGAATTCAGACTCCCGGTCGGTCGTGACGAAAATGCCTTTGCCGTCCTTTGAAAACACCGCCGCCGAGTAGGCCACCTTTTCGGCGCCTTCCGGTGGGCGCGGCGTGATTTCCTTTTTCGCGCCGGTCTGCGTGTCGAACAACCAGAGGTAGCTTTCGTTGATTGAAATGCCTTCCAACACGAGCAGCTGCTTGTCGTCCGGCGACCAGCCGGCGGGTTCCCATCCGCCGCCTTTTACTTCGGCGAGCATGCGATCGCTCTTCGGATCCGCGGGCGACTCGACGTAAATGTCGGTGTCGGCGCCGTTGCGGCGAGTAGATGTGTAAACCACACGCTCGCCGCGATTGCTCCAGACGGGCCCAGCGTTCCGCGACTTGCCATCCGTGAGCAGGGTGATCTGGCCGTCGGAGAAATCGTAGCGATAGTTCTGATTGAATTCATTGCCGCCTGCGCCCTTCGTAAAGACGAAGTAGTCGCCCTTGGTCGGCTCGAACGAGCCGCCGTCGACGCGGTCCGGGAAAAACGTGAGCTGGGTGCGCGCACCGCCCGGCTGGGTGACGCGATGAATCTGATTCGTATCGCCGAAGCGTGTCGTGATCAACATCTCGGGGCGCGTGGGATGCCAGTCTTGGAATCCGGCCGCGCGCGACTCGGTGTAGCGGCCGACCTGCTCGGGCAGTTCCGCCGGGATCGGCGGAATGCCGTCAACGACGAGATTGTCGGCCGGCGTGAGTGTTTTCGCCGGAGCTGCGGCCGCGACGCCACAAAGAGGCGAGAGGAAAAGTGAAACAAGCAGGACGATTCGGTTCATATGGGGGATGCATGTTTCCAGTTAGAGCGAGACGATGGAAACAAAAAAGAAACGCCTCGCGGCCTCGCGGATTTCTGCGGCGCAAACGCTAAATCTTTCTTGGAACACGCTGAGCTGTTGCGCGCCGAGGTTCTGGCGCCAAAACTCGCACGCTCATGAAGAGTGGATGCACGTTTGCCCACGAAAGTGCCTGCCGCTTGGTTTCAAAAAATCGATCGATCACAAGGGCGCTTCGTTCGAAAGGTGTTCGCCCAGCGCGGCGCGCCGCTTTGCGGTTGACCACAGCGGAGCCGGTGTCGACGGCCACGCACGTGCCGTCAGGAAAGGTCACTTTGCTGCCGTAAGGAATATGGCGCGGATCGACGGCGCAATGGCCGGCCCGCAATCGCGCGCCGGTGGAACAGATATGCTGCCGCGACCAACGATCGGAACCGCCACCTCCGCTGGCCCAATAAACCGTGACCCGTGCGAGCAATGATTGCTCGCGGGCAAGAACAGTGGGTCCCAATAACAGGACCAGTCCAATAGACATGACGAATCGTTTCATCTTCGGCTCCGCGATTCCATTGCGGAGTTCCCGGTTGCGCTGACTAACCCCTGCCGGCGAAAGCCTTAGAGAATAGTCTTCCCCTGAGATTCGAAGCTGGGTGGGCAGGTGGCCCTCAATGATTCGAATTCCATCTCGTCATTGCCGCCTTCGCGTTAGAATGTTCGCCGATGCCGAGCAATAAACCTGTCCGCATCGCGATGTGGTCCGGACCGCGGAACATCTCCACCGCGATGATGCGGTCGTGGGGAAATCGCACGGACACATTCGTGTGCGATGAGCCGTTCTACGCGCATTACCTGCAAGCGACGGGCCGCGATCATCCCGGTGCGGGTGAAGTCATCGCCAACGGGGAGACGGACTGGCGAAATGTTGTTCAACGACTGACCGGCGACGTGCCCGAGGGGAAACACATTTTTTACCAGAAGCAGATGACGCATCACCTGCTGTCGCAGATCGATCGAGCCTGGCTTCGCGTGGTGACGAATTGTTTTCTCATCCGCGATCCGCGCGAGGTGATCCTCTCTTACATCAAGAAGAACAACGATCCGACGCTGGAAGATATCGGCTTCGTTCAGCAGGCGGAGATTTTCGATTGGGTGTGCGCAGATATGGGCGCGATCCCCGCGGTAATTGATGCACGCGATGTCCTCGAGAATCCGCGAAGAATCCTGGAATTGTTATGCAACGAAGTAGGCGTCGAATTCAGCGACTCGATGCTTTCCTGGCCACCGGGTCTGCGCGAGACAGACGGCATTTGGGCGAAGCATTGGTATGGCGAGGTCGCGACATCGACCTGTTTTCGCGCGTCATCACGGCGCGAACCGGAAACCGTGCCCAAGAGCTTGCGCGATATCTACGATCGTTGCCGCGAATGCTACGATCGGCTTCATGCCCATCGATTGCGCTAAGCTGTCATCCCGAGCCGCGCAGACGGCGAGGGACCTCACGCAATCAAATCCGGTCCTCTTGAATGTTGACGCGCTTTCAATTCTCAGTCGTCGAGGTCCGTCTTTGCTTGTGTGATTCTCATGCGAAATGAGAGGTTCCTCGCTACGCTCGAAATGACAGGGTAAGAATGCTCCAGCAATTCAACGAGAAGAACCGCGATCTGTTGGTAAACATCAACGGCCAACTCGTGCACCGGGACAAAGCCGGGATCAGTCCATTTGATTCCGTGGTCCAAGGCGGCGACGCGGTTTGGGAAGGATTGCGGCTCTATGATGGCCGCATTTTCAAGTTGCACGAACATCTTGCGCGGCTCAGGCGTTCCGCGGAAGCGCTCGCCTTTTCAGAAATTCCGCCCGACGAAAGAATCATCGATGAAATCAAGCGGACGCTGATCGCGAATGAGATGCGCGACGGCGTTCATATTCGTCTGACGCTCACCCGCGGCGTCAAGACCACGTCCGGCATGGACCCGCGCCTGAATCAATCGGGGCCGACGTTGATCGTGCTCGCCGAACATAAGCCGCCGGTCTACGCGAAAACCGGGCTGACCTTGATCACAAGTAGTATACGCCGGCCGCCGCCGGAGATTCTCGATCCGAGGATCCATCACGCCAATTTGCTGAACTCGATCCTGGCCAAGATCGAAGCGAACAACGCCAGCGCGGACGATGCGCTCATGCTCGATACCCGCGGCTTCGTGGCCGAAACGAATGCCACGCACGTTTTTCTCGTGCGCAACGGCGAAGTCGCTACAAGCCACGTCGTCGCATGCCCGGAAGGAATTACACGCGCGACTGTGCTGGAGATCTGCCGGGCCGGCGGGATTCCACACAAGGAAATCGATTTGACTATCGACGATGTTTATCGCGCCGATGAAATGTTCTGCACCGGCACAATGGGCGAATTGGCCGGTGTCATCAAAGTAGACGGGCGAATGATCAGTGGCGGTGAAGTCGGACCTATAACCCGCCGGTTGAGCGGACTTTTCGCGGCGCGGACGGCACGGGAAGGTGTTGAGGTTGCGTGAGCGGGCCTAAGCAGTTCCGGCTCGCAATCGCCCGTCGCTGATTTCATTCTGAAGCAATGGCCGACGCGCTCACTCCGATGATGCAGCAGTACCAGCGGCTGCGTGCGAGTGTGCCCGCGGATACGCTGTTGCTCTTTCGGCTTGGAGATTTTTACGAGCTCTTTTTCGAGGACGCCAAGGAAGCCTCCGGGTTGCTCAATCTCGCGCTGACCCACCGCAACAGCGTGCCGATGTGCGGCATGCCTTATCACGCGGCGCCAGGTTACATCGCGAAGCTTATCCAGGCGGGACGGCGCGTCGCGATTTGCGACCAAACGAGTGACCCGCAGCCAGGAAAAATCGTTACGCGCGAGATCACGCAAATCATCACGGCCGGCACCGTCAGCGAGATGGACCTGCTCAAGTCCAACCGGCCGAATTATCTCGGCGCCGTTTATTTTCAGGATGGTGTTTTCGGCTTCGCCTATGCCGAGCTGAGCACCGGTGAATTTCGGGTCACGCAGTCGAGCGACACCAGCACGCTGATGGACGATCTCGCGCGGATTTCTCCCGCGGAGTTACTGATCAGCGAGCGGCAGAGCGCGCAATTCGGAGAGATAGAAGGCGCTCTCTCTTACGACGATTTCGCATTCCTGGCGGAACATGCGCGCTTCACTTTGTGCGAGCATTTCGGCGTCAAATCGCTCGACGGCTTCGGATGCACCGAGATGCCGGCGGCGATCGGCGCGGCGGGCGCCATCATTCATTATTTGAAGCAACAGCTGCGGCGGAAAGTGGATCATCTCACTTCGCTGCGTTGTGACGCACGAGATAACTACGTCATGCTCGATGCCGCGACGCAGGTGAATCTCGAGCTGGTCGAGTCGCGCGGAGCTCGCAATACAAGCTTGCTTGCCGCGCTCGATCGAACCGTCACTCCGATGGGAGGGAGGAAGTTGCGGATGTGGATTTTGCAGCCGCTGCGCGATCTTGTCGAATTGGAACGGCGCCAGCAGATGATCGCCGATTTATTGCACGAGTCCGACTTGATCGCCGCTCTCCGCCATTCGTTAAAATCGATCCGGGATCTGGAACGCGCGTCTGGCCGGCTGAGCCAGGCCTCCGGCAATGCGCGCGACCTCGTCGCATTGAAGACCTCATTGCAGCAGATTCCGGAGCTGAAGCGAGCGCTTCAGAATCTGCTGGACCGGCTCGCGTTCGGGACGAATCACGTGGAGGAAACCAGGCGGCCGGAATCGCTGGCCCAAGCGCTGCAAGGTCAGCTTCAGGAAATGCCAGAGCTTGCGCAGAAATTGAATCAGGCGCTCGTGGAAGATCCGCCCATGCTCCTGAAGGAAGGCGGGATGTTCCGCGACGGATTCAATGCCGATCTGGATGAGCTGCGGCAGGCTTCTCGCGACGGCAAAAATTGGATCACGGAATTGCAGGAACGTGAGATCGCCGAGAGCGGGATCAAATCTCTCAAGGTCCGTTTCAATTCCGTTTTCGGTTATTTCATCGAGATCACGAAATCAAATCTCGCGAATGTGCCGACGCGTTACGTTCGCAAGCAAACGACAGTCGGTGGAGAGCGTTTCATCACGCCCGAGCTGAAGGAGATGGAAGCAAAGATTCTCGGCGCGGATGAGCGGGCGCGTCAGCTCGAGTATCAGCTTTTTCAAACCTTGCGCGACGAGACGTTGCGAGACCTGGCGCCCATTCAGCAAACTGCCGGCGCCCTCGGGACTCTCGACGTGATCTGTGCGCTCGCGGAAACGGCGCGGCTCTTTGGGTACTCGCGTCCAGTTCTTAATACGACGCTGAAGCTTGTTATCCGCGATGGAAGGCATCCGGTGCTCGACCAGAATCTCGCGGAGGAAAAGTTTGTGCCGAACGATACGGATCTGGACGGAGAACGAATGCGGCTGGCGATTATTACCGGACCAAACATGGCCGGCAAGTCGACCTACATTCGGCAGGTCGCCTTGATCGTGTTGATGGCGCAGACCGGAAGTTTTGTTCCGGCTTCGAGCGCGGAGATCGGCCTGGTGGATCGCATCTTCACCCGCGTCGGCGCGAATGACGATCTTTCACGCGGCCAATCGACCTTCATGGTCGAGATGAACGAAACCGCGAATATCGTGAACAACGCGACCGAACGCAGTCTCGTGATTCTCGATGAGATCGGCCGCGGAACCTCCACCTTCGATGGTCTCTCGATCGCGTGGAGTGTCGCGGAATTTCTGCACGACAAGATCAAGGCGCGCACGCTCTTCGCGACCCATTATCATGAGCTGACCAAGCTGGCCGAGGAGCGGAAGGGAGTCGCGAATTTCAACGTCGCTGTCCGTGAATGGAATGAGCAGATCATTTTTCTGCGCAAGATCATTCCCGGTGGCGCGGACAAGAGCTACGGGATCCACGTGGCGCGACTCGCCGGTGTCCCAAAGGAAATTCTTGACCGCGCCAAAGACATCCTTTCGCATCTTGAGAGACCGAATGGGGCGGTAGACGTGCAAAAACCCAGGAAAAGCCGGCGAAGCAAAAAGGTGGTCAGCGTGCCGGAGAAACCGCAGCTGGATTTGCTCTGAGCCATGCCGGTCAAGACCGAAAAGGAACTTGGCGAGCAGTTGCGGAATCTTTGGCTCAAAGCCGTCGCCGCCATCGAGCTGCGCAATTTCGGTTACGCGATTTCGCTCCTGCAAGGGATCCTGAAACAGGAACCGGAATTTCTCATCGGCCGTCAGCTTTTGCGTCGCGCGGAAGTCACCAAACACAAAGGCGACAGGAGAGCTTTGTTCAACATCTCGACTTCCGCGATCTCGATCATGAAGGCGCAGCGTGAGTTGAAGAACAACCCGAGACGCGCCGTGGAAATGATCGAGAAAGTTCTGGAGGACGAGCCGTACAATCGTCAGGCCAATCTGGTTTTGAAGCAGGCGGCGCTGGCGGCCGGTTGGCCCGAGATGGCCGTATTCGCGCTCCAGACCTTGCTTGAGGAAAAAGCACGCGACACCAAAATTCTCCACGAATTGGGCCGGCTTTATCACGAGCTGGGTGAAAGCGACAAAGAGGTCGAAATTTACAACCGGATCACAGAGATCGACCCGCTCGACGCCGAAGCCGCCCGGCTTGGCAAGGATGCATCGGCCCGCGCCTCCATGAAGACCGGCGGATGGACTCGGGCGGAAAGCTATCGCGATCTGATCAAGGACAAGGAGGCGGCTGTTTCTCTGGAACAACAGGGTCGGCTAGTCCTGGCCGACGAGTCTCTCGAACAGCAGATCGATGAGACTTTCGTGCGTCATCAAGCGGAGCCGCAGAGCGTCGATGTCGCGCGGAAGTTGGGCGCGTTGTACGCCCTGAAGGAAGACCACGAGAATGCCATCGGGTGGTATCAATACGCCGCGGATCTCAACAACAGCAGCGATCCGGGCCTCGCACAGAAAATTTCCGACCTGCACAGGAAGCGATCGGAGCTGGAGATCGCCGAACACGAAGAATTCCTCGCAACGCACGGCGCGCAAGACCAGCTCTTCGCTGAGAGATCAGAGGCGCTCCTTCTCGCGAAAAAGAAGCATGCTGAATTCCTCATCGACGATGTGCGCAGGCGTTCCGAGCGCAATCCGACCGATCTCCAACTTCGTTTTCAACTGGGCGAACGTCTCTTTCACGCCGGTCGATTTCGGGAAGCGCTGCCGGAATTGCAGCGAGCGCGCCAGAACCCGAACGCGCGTTTGAAATCGATGAATCTGCTCGGCCGTTGTTATCGTGAGCTCGGGATGCTCGATCTCGCCGCGCAACAGCTCGAGGAAGCGGCCCAGGAGATCAGCTCGATGGACGCAATGAAAAAGGAAATCGTCTACAACCTCGGGCTGGTTTTCGAGCTGATGGGCGAAGGGAATAAATCGATCGCCGCGATGAAGGAGATCTACCAAGCCGATTATGGTTATCGGGATGTCGCGGCGCGTGTTGAAAGGTCCTACGAGCGCTCTGTGCCGGATCGTTAGGCCCGAACGACACCAGAGCCTCGCCATCCCGTCTGGATTCGTCCCTGCCGGAGGCTACATCACGGATACTTGGAGGCGCATTTCCAGCACGAGCGGCTCCTCGATCGAGGGAAGAGCCACAACCGGGAGATACAATTGCGGATCGACGCCGGTGATTTTCAGCCGCAATGCCGTTGGATGCGCCTGGCGTTCGACGTCTCCACTTAAGGCGATTGAGTCGAATCCGGTTTCTTCCGGGGCCGAGAAATAAGTTGACCCTGCTTTCGTCACGCGAATCGAGGCAACGTCGATGGTGGTCAGGGCGCTCACGAAATCGATTCGAAGCGGAGACGCCGCCGCTCCCGGTGGCAGCTCGATTCGGACCTCTTTCCATCCCTCATGCCCAACTCGGGCAAAAACCGAATCTTCCTCGCGATGCACACCATCTTCCGTGTAGAAAACCTGAATGATCGTTTGCTGTCCGAACGGCGTATGACGAATCGTCCCATCGCGCCAATGTTCGGCGATCTTGCGCTGCATGCCCTCGGCGCGCTCACTATAATATTTTGCCAGCGCGTCGTTCCACTCGTTAGGCTGTGCCAGGAGTTGTTCTAGGAAGCCGGGTAATTTCAGCGCGGGCGGCTTCTGCCACACGCCGAGGCCGGGCCCGTCGTGAAATGTCCAGGAGCGGCCACGTTCCTGTAGCTCCGTCCAGACCTTCCAGACGCCAAAATCGCGGCTGCGCACATCCACGTCGTGGAGAAGAATGACGCCACCCGGCCTGACTTTTGGCAGCCAGGAATCGACGTCGTGTCGGACCGCAATCTCAGTGTGAAGGCCGTCGATATGGAGGAGGTCGATGCTCTCAGGCTCAAATTCCTGGCACGCGGTGTCGAAGCTGGCCCGGATCAGGGTGGAGAACGTTTCGTAATTGGCTCGATTGTGGCCGGAGACCTGTGCAAACGTCGTCTCGTCATAGCCACCCGCATGTTGATCGCCACGCCATGTATCGACCCCAAAACAGCGGGTGCCCGTCTTGTTTTCCGCCGCCGATTGGCAAAAGGTGAAATAGCTTTCGCCACGATCGACGCCCAACTCAACCAGCACGTGGGGTTTGAGCGCGGCGACAAGATCGTAGGCGAAATGCAGATGGCTGGTCCACGCTCCTACCCCATAGATGCGAGGTTCGAAGCTGCGCGACGGCAAAGCCGGTTGAATAATTTTCGTTCCCATGTCGGCCCGGCCAGAATAGCTCGACGCGGCAGGGTTGTCAGCGCGCAAGCGACCAGAGCGGGAACTAGGGAATCACTAAAAATGCGCGCCGGTGATCAGTGCGCGAGCCAGAACCAGACAAAGATTGAAGAAAAGTTGAAAGCCGACGAGGCCAACGCAGACCGTTCGCGGGCAATGCTGCCAGAGCCACCAAACACTGAAGAAAAGCAAGACGCCGAGCAATGGCTGGTAACCATGCAGGACAGGCACTGCGGGACAACTATAGATAGCAAGAATCAACAAAGCGGGGCCGAGTAACCCGTACCACAGCCATGGACTTGGTTTTGGGAGCTCCGCGCACTGAGCCACGGCAGGATAGATCATAACGATGCCCACAACGCCCGGCAGGCAAGACAACCAATGATCAAGAACCACCCTGAAATCAAAAGGGTAGACCGCAAACATCTCCGACCAGATCAGGTAGAAGAGGTTTTGGAGCCGAATCCACACGAAATTCATCGGGGAAGCCCAGGCCGTTTCAGTGCCCTGTCCGACGAAGTTCTGCGCTACTAAATCGGATGGTATGTGGAGCATAAACCTTGTCCAAATAATCCAGGGCGCGAGAACCAGGCCAAAGACAAGGAGATAAAGGACCGCGGACCGCACGCGGGATTTTTCCCGCGGCCACCGAGTCAGATAAAACAGCCCGGCGCAGCCGGCGAAGACGATGGCATAGGGATGGCAGTGACACGCCAGGGCGAACAGAGCAGCCACGACCGGCGCGCCGTGGCCCCGGCAGATGGAGGTCCAGGCGAGTAGGATGAAAAATCCGGCCATTGCTTTGGGCCACGTGTAAACAGTTTGGGCGATGAAATACGGATTCGTGACATAAAGAACGGTGGCCAGTGGCAGAATAGGATTTGCGCCAAGGCTGGAGCAAAAAACAAATAACCCGACGAGCATGAGCGAATTCAGAACAAGACCGACGACAGCAAACTCGTCGAAGTACTCTCCTGTGTTTAGCTGCGACACATCCCACCATGGCCGGCCCACATAGCTATAAGCCCCTAATTGTGGATGGTCGCGTGGTGCACCCAGGGCCACGCGAAACGGCAAGCCGACCAGGGACATCAGGATGGTTCGATTACTGACCTCGTTGCCGGGCATGATTGGCCTCACCTTTTTGAATGAGACTCCGCGCAAGAAAAATTCCGAGACGGCGAACGGAATGTAATTATCGGTCGGCAGGCCCGTCAGATACTGGATCTTTACGTTGGTGGTGTGGGTCTTGAAAATGTAGGGCCCATCGGGGAGCGACTCTGGGAATCGGACGTCGATGTGAAGAAGTCCCAGATTCAGCACGAGGAACAGGCCCCACAAACCGAGCGAGACTTTGCTTGGCGTTGATAGGGCCAGGGAAAATTCTTGCGGGACTTGGCGCACGACGAGGTAAACGGCGCTCAACAACGTCAGAGCAATCAGCAGACCGACAAATACCCACCGAGCTACCGGGATGGCAGCGATCGCCCAGCCCAAAAGAGCGTGCAAGAGAACACCCGCGGCGCCTCCATAACCGATTAGCTCGAGTCCGCGCAGTTTCGTCAAGCGATGCGACAGCGCAACGCCGTTCACCAGGATCGAGGCAACCACCCACGTCAAGAGCAAGAGTCCCACGGCGAACGTCATCTGCCTTGATTTTCAATGACAGTCCGTGCGCGACAAGGGATTTTCGCGAATCGTTAGACATGCAGGCTGGTTTGGTCCTCTATTGAACGGATCAAACAACGATTTCATTAGGTCCAACTCCGATCCGACGCGCTTTTGATGTTCGACAAACTCCCAAGCCTTCTTGTTTTTCAGCCGAAATTCTATACCGGCGGCCCGCTGCGATTTTATCTGCCGCTGCTCTACGACCTCGTGGCAACCAGGAAGCCGAAGTCAATTGTGACCCTTGGGTTTGGCGACGGGGAAGGGTTGTTCACATTTTGCCAGGCGTCGCGCGAGCAGAACGTGGAATCTCAGTGTACGCTTATTCGCCGGGATCGGGCGAACGAAAATGCCGCCGATGATCTCGCGTGGCAGAAGGCAAAAGATTACGGGCAGGAATTTTATGGTGGTCGCGCACGTTTCGTAGATGGTTCTGCGGCGGAGGCCCTGAACAATTGTGCCGATAACAGTGTCGATCTGCTTCTGCTCGACGATTGCGATTCGGGAAGTGAGATCCGCGCTGATCTGGAGCGTTGGGAAGTGAAGCTTTCGCAGACTGCATTCGTTCTGCTGCACGGCCTTGATCTGAATCGGGCGGATGGGCCCAAAGACGCGTGGAAAGAATGGGTTGTAGGGCGGCCTGCCGCGGAAATCCCTGACGGGATTGGCTTCGGCGTCGCTTCCCGATCACGCACGGCTGACTCCCGGGAATTCCTTTTCAGGTCGTTGTTCGGGGGGGAGGAAACGCTGGGAGAATTAATTGAGATCTACCGGATCGCGGCCGCGCGAATCAACGCGCAAGCTCAGGCCGATCAGGCGGTGCGCGAGCAAGCCGCGCTCGAAGCACGGCAAGTCTGGCTCGATTCACTCCTGGCCGACCGCTGGAAAGTCCAGACGATCATCGATCATCAGGCGCGCGCCATCGATTCGCAGACGGAGCAGCTAAAAAATCTTGAAATTCTGCGGCGGGACCGTTCGAAAGCGCAACTCGTGATGGACAGCCAGCACGAACAACTAAAGAACTGGATCGCGGAAACTGAGCGGCTCAAAGCGAAGATCGAACAACTTAAGACTCAGCTAAAGGATCAGAAAGCGATCCTGACTGCCGCCAAACAAGCGTGCCGGAAGAACGGGCGCTGTTTTCACATTGTGACCGGGCCGAAAGAGCGCCGGCCATTCCGGGAGAAAATCGTGCGGGAACTTCGGCGCATTCCCCGCAAGCTCAGGTTTTCGCGTGCGCCATCTGCCAAGAAAGCGCCCGTCATCGTTCCCAAGGCACCCGTGAACCGATATTCGGCGTGGATCAGCGAGCATGAACCTGATCCCGCCGCGCTGGAAGATCAACGTCGCGCGTCGAAACAATTTTCAACGCGAGTCAAAATCAGCCTGGTAACGCCGGTTCATAACACACCGGCGAACTTTCTGGACGAGATGTTGACCTCGGTCGCGGCCCAGACCTACGACAATTGGGAGATGTGCGTGGTGGATGGCGGTTCCGACCGGCCGGAAACGATCGAAGCGCTGCGTCGATGGGAATTGCGAGAACCGAGGATTCGCGTCCAGCGTCTGGCTGAAAATCTAGGAATTTCAGAAAACACGAACCGCGCGCTGCAGGCGGCCACGGGTGATCTGGTGGCTTGCGTCGATCATGACGATTTGTTGGCGCCGTTTGCACTCTATGAAGTGGCGCGAGCCGCTTCGGAATTTCCTGACGCCGATATTTTCTACAGCGACGAAGATCGATGGAGCGCGGAAGGAAAACGGCACGCGCCCTACTTTAAGCCGGAATGGAGTCCGGAGCTTCTTTGCTCGTCAATGTATATCGGTCACCTGACTGCGTACCGGCGTTCGCTCGTCGACCAAATCGGGGGCTTTCGCAAAGAGTTCGACTTTTCACAAGACTATGATTTTGCTCTGCGGGCGACGGAACGCACACGGGCTATCCATCATATCCCTCATGTCCTCTATCACTGGCGCGAACATCCGGAATCTGGTTCGGCCGGTGGCAAGCCGGATGCACGCAGAACAAATCTGGCGGCGCTCGCCGACGCGATGCAGCGCCGGAACCTTCCGGCGGAAATCGTGGAATATCCGACGGCCAACCGCGCCCGCTTGAAAGTCGCGTCATGGCCACGCGTCTCGGTGGTTATCCCGACCGATTCGCCGACCCGTGCCCAGATCTGTCTCCGCGATCTGCCGCGCAACACGAAGTACCCGGACCTGGAGATCGTCATCGTCACAAACAGCCGGCTTCTCGAATCGCTCAGGAGTCTCGAAACGCCCAATGCGACCGTCCGCCTTGTGCCCTATGACAAGCCGTTTAATTTTTCCGAGAAATGCAATCTTGGCGCGGCGGCAGCCACCGGCGAGCGGCTCATTTTTTACAACGACGATGTCGAAGCGACGCAGCCCGGCTGGATCCAGAATTTGATTGAGCCGCTGGAGAATCCCGAGGTAGGCGCGGTTGCGCCAAAACTCCTTTATGCGACTGGAAAAATTCAGCATGCCGGTCTGGTCATGGGAGTGCGCGGATTGGTGGGAACTGCTTTTCATCAACGCGCGGCTGATTCCACAGAGCATTTTAATCTGGCCCAATCGCTCCGGAACGTGGCTGCCTTGTCCGCGGCTTGCCTCGCGATGCGGCGGGAAGATTTCCTTCACGTCGGCGGCTTCGACGCGGTCAACACGCCGATTGCGCATTCGGACGTCGATCTCTGTTTCAAAGTGCGAGAGGCCGGACTCCGCTGTGTCTACACACCGTACGCGACGTTGAGTCATGCCGGTCATGTCTCGATCGCCATCGAGGAGGAGAAAGAAGCGGTCAGACGCCGGGACAAGGCGTCAATTTATTTGCTCAAGCGCTGGCCGCACTATACGACGCACGATCCCTTTTTCACGGACAACATGCGCGACTGGCTTGATTCGGATTCGCCGACACCGATCCGAATGATGGCGCGTGATGAGCCGGCTTCAGTCGAATCCTATCCCGATCTTCTTTTTGTCTCGCACGACCTGTCGCTGAGCGGCGCCCCGATTCTCCTGCTCCACCTGGCCATCTGGTGCAAACGGAATGGGATGTTTGTCCTCATCGTGGCGCCGGACGACGGCCCGTTGCGGGAAAAATACGAAGCCGCGGGCATTCCGCTGATCATCGATCCACTCCTGATGACCGGACACGAATCGTTCGTGAAGTTGGCGCGCGATTTCGACTGCGTCCTCGCGAATACGATTCGGAGCGGGCCGGCTGTGCGATCCGCCTACGCGGCGAAGGTGCCGGTGATCTGGTGGGTGCACGAGACCAAGGTTGGGGAGCATTCTTTGCGGGAGGACGTGAAGCTGCGCTCGACTCTGGCTTTGGCAGACGTAGTGCTTGCGCCGTCCGAACGAACGGCGAGCGTTTACCGGCCGTTTACCGATCTTTCGGTCAGGTGTTCCTTCTATGGAATTCCGGATGCAGGAGAAGGCGTTGCATCTTCTGGGAATGGGCAGCCGCGAGCATTGCGTTTTCTCGTGCTGGGAAGTATTGAGCCGCGAAAAGGTCAGGATGTTTTTTTGGAAGCGGTGTTGTCGTTGCCGCCCAAAATGCTGCAGTCCGCCGAATTCCACTTGCTCGGGCGGGTCATGGATTTGGAGTTCGGCGCGCGTGTCGAGGCGGCGGCTGCGGGTCTGGCTAATTTTTTCCTCGATGGGTCGTGCGATCACGGGGAGGCATTGGAAGCGATTCGGCGAAGCGATGTGCTCGTTTGTTCATCACGGGATGAAGCCTTGCCGGTAACAATCCTGGAAGCGTTGAGCCTTGGAAAGGCGGTCGTCAGCACGAACGTCGGAGGCATTGGGGAGATTTTCACGGACGGGCATGACGCTCTACTCGTTAGGCCGGACGATCCAACAGCTCTGGCCGGGGCCATGCAGCGACTCTGGGAAAGCCCTGCGTTCGTCCAGCAGCTGGGCCAAAATGGGCGCTCGATTTTCGAGAAAAAGTTCACGCAAGATCGATTTGGCGTCGATTTCCGCCAACTAGTCGCCGAGTTGATGGCGGGCGACACGGCTCACGATCCGTACTCCACGCAGCAGAGAAGTGCTGGGCCTCACTCCGATTCGCCGGCACCAACCGGGATGATGGCGCCTGATCAGGCGTCGCACCGCCTGCTCTTCGTTTCGCACGACCTCTCGTTGTCTGGCGCGCCAATGATGCTTTTTCACGCGGCGACCTGGTGTCAACGCAACGGCATTTTGGTTCAGGTAATTGCGCCCAAAGATGGCCCCCTCCGCGAGAAACTGAAAGCCGAGAGTATTCCTCTCATCATCGATCCCCTCCTCGAAACCGGGAATGAATCGTTCGCCAGATTTGCGCTCGACTTCGATTGCATCATCGCGAACACGATTCACACCGAGGCGGTCGTTCGTGCTCTGAAGGGCGAAGAGGTGCCGATTGTATGGTGGGTGCACGAGCCGGGTTCGGTAGGCGAACATTATCTCCGGGAAAACGCCAAGCTCCGGGCCGCCATGCCGCTCCCCAACTCGCTCTTTGTCCCCTCGGAGAGCACGGCGACAGTTTATCGACGCTATACCGATCAACCGGTGAAATGTTTGCGTAATGCCATCCCGGATCCTGGCCTTGGAGGGGGAAGAGAAAGCGCCCCCTTCACGCGCCCACTGCGATTCTTGCTTCTTGGCAGTATCGAGCCGCGAAAAGGTCAGGATGTTTTTGTGGAAGCGCTGGCGTTGCTTCCGGTCGAATTGCAGCAGGCCGCGCAGTTTCAAATCGCGGGGCGCGTCCTCGATCCCGATTTTTGGCCAAAGGTGGAAGCCGTCGCCAAGACGTTGCAACACTTCTCGGTCCGGGGCGCCTTAAACCACGCCGAAGCGATCGAGCTAATGCGCGAGGCCGACGTGATTATTTCCGCTTCGCGCGACGAAGCGATGCCAACCGTTACGATTTTGGAAGCGATGAGTCTCGGGAAAGCGTTGATTGCCACGGTCGTCGGAGGCGCGCGCGAGGTTTTGATCGAGGGCGAGAATGCGCTGCTCGTTGGACCGGAGGCGCCGGACGAGCTCGCGCTGGCCATCCGCCGTTTGATCGAGAACCCGGGGCTCGCGGATGAGCTTGGAAAAAAGGCACGTGCGACCTACGAAAAGAATTTCACGATGGAGCGTTTTGGCGAAGAATTTCGGCAGCTCATCGAGGAGGCGATTTCGCAGCCGCTCACGGTTGGGCAAACGCAAAATGCCTGAGTTCGTCGTCGAACATGCATCGGTCAGGCCGCCGCGCGTTCTCTTTGTCTCGCACGAAACGACGCTGAGCGGCGCGCCCATTCAGCTGGTGCATCTCGCACGTTGGCTGAAGAAGGCCGGGTGGGAAGTGGCCGTGGCCGCGCCCGACGAAGGACCGATCTCGGAGATGCTGGCGCGGGACGGCGTCACCCCGTTGATGGAGCCAACGCTGCTGACCGACCTCCAGCACGCGAAGCTGCGGGAATTGTGCCGGAATTACGATGTGGTCGTGGCCAACACAATTGTGAGTTGGCCGGCGGTAAGGGCGGCTCATTTGGAGAAGCGGCCGGTTCTTTGGTATCTGCACGAAACGCTCGTAGCGGTGCGATTGATGCGCGCGATTTCAGAGATTAGGCCGGCGATGCAAATGGCCAATATCCTGGTCACACCAACGCGGCAAACCGCGAGAGTTTACGAAGGTCTCACTCTGGCGCCGATCGAAGTGGTTCCGTATGGTATTCCGAAACCGCCACTGATCCCGCACCAGAAAGAGGATACGACCTGCTTCGTGACCCTGGGCAGCTTCGAGCCGCGCAAAGGCCAGGATGTTTTGCTCGAAGCAATTCACAAACTGAATGCGGATACGCGCCGGCGGAGCTCATTCAAAATGGCGGGCCGGGTTTTGGACGCCGAGTTTTTCGAGAAGCTGAAGAGTCGCGCCGAAGGCCTCGAGAATACGCAGTTGATCGAGGCCCTCGACCATGCCGAGGCGACGGCGCTCCTCAATCAGGCGGATGCGGTCATTTGCCCGTCGCGAGATGAAACGATGCCGATCGTGATTCTGGAGGCGATGGGTTTGGCGAAAGGGGTCATCAGCACAGACGTCGGCGGCGTTCGGGAATGGGTTCAGACCGAGATGAATGGAATGGTCGTGGCGCGGGAAAATCCGGATGAGCTGGCGTGCGCCATCACACGATGGGTGGGAGAACCGGCGTTCGCTCGGGAGGTGGCCGAAGCGGGACTGCGGACATTCGAGCGCCATTTTACTTTGGACCGCTTCGCGACGCGCTTCGCCGAATTGTTGCAGGCGCTTCGGAACGATCCGCTCAAGGACCGCTCGACTCCCTCGATCACGTACCAAAATTGGATCGCCCGGTTTGATACGCCGACACGGAGCGATGCGATTGCTCTGCGCCGGCGTCATCGCGCGCTGCGGAGGCATCCCGTAATTTCGGTGCTTCTCCCCGTCTACAATCCCGAACTCCAGATTCTTGAGGCAGCCATCACTTCGGTTGAGCGGCAACTTTACGAACATTGGGAACTTTGTATTGCGGACGATGCGTCGACCGACCCGGAAGTCCGGCCGTTTCTCGAGGGAGTCGCGGCGCGTAATCCGCGGATCAAGCTGATTTTCCGCGAGCAGAACGGTCACATCTCTGCGTGCTCGAACTCCGCGCTCGGGCTCGCGACGGGCGAATGGTGCTCACTCCTGGACCAGGACGACGTCCTGGCCGAGCACGCGCTGGCCTTTGTCGCCCTCGAAATCGAGGAGCATCCCGACGCGGGTCTGATCTATTCGGACGAAGACAAGATCGATTCGGCGGGTCTCCGCTCGAATCCATTTTTTAAGCCCGATTGGAATCCCGAGCTTTTTCTCGGGCAAAATTTCATCAATCACCTCGGAGTTTATCGGACCGACCTTTTGCGCGAGATCGGCGGGTTCCGGGAAGGGTTGGAGGGTTCGCAGGATTACGATCTGGCTTTGCGTTGTATCGAACGATTGGAGCCGGCGCAGGTGCGGCACATCCCGCGAATTCTCTACCACTGGCGCGCGGTTTCCGGGAGCCTCGCGGCGGTGGCGGACGCAAAACCGTATGCGAAGGAAGCCGCCCGCCGCGCGATCGGCGATCATCTGCGACGTGTCGGAATTGCAGCGCGAGCAGAGGCGTGCCCGGAGAACCCGGAATCCCATCGCGTGGTCTACGAGTTAGCGGACCCGCCGCCGCTGGTCTCGATCATCATTCCAATGCGTGATCGGGTCGATCTCATCGAGCGATGTGTCGCGAGTATTCGCGAGCAAACTGATTACCCCGCGATCGAGTTCGTTGTTGTCGATAACGGTTCGATCGAGCCGGCCACACTGAAATTTTTGCGTATGCTAGAGCTGGATCGGGCCGCTCGAATCATACATGACGGTGATTCATTCAATTTCAGCCGCTTGGTCAATAGGGGTGCCGCCGCCGCGGAAGGGGAAGTGCTCGCACTTGTGAACAATGACATCGAAGCGAATGAGGGGGGCTGGCTGCGCGAGATGGTGAGTTACGCAGTGCGGCCAGGGGTGGGAGCCGTCGGGGCGCGACTCTGGTATCCAAACGGCACCCTTCAGCATGGTGGTGTGGTCGTGGGCCTCGGCGGCGTTGCGGGACATGCGTTTACTGGAGTGCCGCGGGGGCATGCGGGTTATTTCAACCGCGCCTGGTTGCAGCAAAATTGCTCGGCGGTGACGGGCGCGTGCATGGTGCTGCGCCGGGAGGTTTTCGAAAAGGCCGGCGGGTTCGATGAAGTGAACCTCGCGATTAGTTTTAACGACATCGACTTTTGTCTGCGCTTACGGACCGCGGGCTTGCAGAATGTTTGGACGCCATACGCGAACCTGATTCATCACGAGTCTGCTTCCCGCGGTCATCAGCGGGCGCCGGAGGAACAAGCTCAGTTCGTACGCGAGGCTGCATACATGCAACGGAAGTGGGGCGTCGAACTGCTGCACGATCCGTTCTACAATCCGAACTTGTCGCTCAATCTGCCCGGCTTCGAGCTCGCCGTTCCGCCGCGGCTGCCGGAGGTTTCAACTAACGGCAAGACCTCTTTCGCGTTCGCCAAGCAAGAGGCCTCGGCGGTTTCCGCGCGATGACAACCAAGGAGCCGCAGGTTTAGTTTTTCCAACTGATACCTTCAGTTACAGCTCCGGGTCGATGCAATACCGCCGCCGTACTTATTATTTTTTTGTTTCCAACAGGAGCTTTTTTTGGACGTCGCCGAGTGATGGAACATCGTCCGTGCTGTGAACAACACCGAAGGCGTCGCGCTGGTCGAGGTTTACAAATTGAACTGAGGCGCGCGGGTGCTCCCTACGCCTATAAGGCCGTTCCCGAGGAGCGCCGCGCCGCGAGCAGTTACGTTTTCGCCGGGTCGAAAACACTAGGGCGTGCGTTGAGTTACGCTTTGGTGAATGCCGTCTGCGATTTTTTTGGCGACGATCGCGTTTCCTCTGTCGCCAAAATGGTATGAGTCCAGAAAGATCTCATCGCTCGCAGGCAAACCGGCAAAGGCATCCGACTGATCCAGGTAGAGAAATTGGTCGCCATGGATGGACGACAAGCGGGACCTCATCTCCTGGTACGATTTGGTGAAGTTTTCGAGAGCGGGCGGCAACAGGCGGGCACGCAGTTTTTGTTCGCGCGTCGATAAGGGCTTGCTCGTGATCGCGATGGCAGGCTGCAAAACGAATACGTAGCGTGCACCCTTCAAGGCAAGCGCCATTGCACTGAGGCGCACATTCTTTTCCAGTCGCGTTGCGGCGGTGGCAGGATCAACCGGTAAGGGACCAACGATCACGTCCGTCATCGGATGGAACCCTGCGATCTTTCGCGCGGTATTCAGCAAATCCCAAAAATGTTGATCGGAGTAGGTGCGGAACCAAAAAACGTCACGACCCGCGCCGGCCCAATGGACATCGTTACTTCCCGAGAATGAGATGACCATGTCGGGCGCGAGCTCGGAGAGTCGATTCTCGATGATGATGCGCTCGTGCGTCGAAGTCCAGGCAGGGCTCGCAAGAGTGAACACTTCGTAGCGTAAGTGGGTCGCCGGCGTTATCTCGGCGTTGAGCAAATTCTCGAGATATTGGCCGATAATTTTGTCCTGACTCGGAGCGCCGGAGCCATAAGCTGTCGATCCACCGGTCACGAAGATGCGATAAATGCCCTGAGGTTTTGGCATCGCAACTTCCTTGCTGGAACGAAACTGCATAGAGTTGATAAACGCGTTATCATGCCAACCGGGTTCCGGCCCGGTTCCCACAAACGGGGTTAAGACGTTCGGAACGGCGTAGGAAAAATGATCCATCTCCAACGCCACCGAAGCGGGATTTTCATAGGCTGAGGCATAACTGGCCTTTTCGTCTTTCGCGACCATGTGACCCAACGTATCGCTCCGGGCAAAATCCAAGATTTGGCGCCGGAGCGATCGCGCCACCTGATACCGGCCGACGCCAAATCCGAACCCGAAAATTACAAGAGCGAAAACGCTCGGCAAGGCTGCCAGGAATATTCGGCGCGCGGTCATGCCGGACATGATGACATCGCCCCATCTCGCACGCCGAGCATTTTCCACGATCGACCCCATGTCTCGAAAAACCGCGCAAAACGCCAAGTGCTCTCGTGTTGGTGTGCGGCCGATGCGACGCGCGCCATGAAAACCGTCTTGCTTTTAATGCGCGCACTTCAATTCTGATTCCGATGCGCAAGACGAAAATCATCTGCACACTCGGTCCGGCGACAGAGAAGACTGAGACGCTACGGCAAATGATGCGCGAAGGCGCCGATGTCTTTCGGCTGAACATGAGCCACGCGGAACATGCGTGGGTGCGCGAGATCGTTCCGCGCATTCGTAAAATCGCCGCGGAAATTTCACGGCCGGTGGGAATTCTTCTTGATACTCAGGGGCCGGCGATTCGGACGGGTGATCTGAAGACGGACTTGCAATTGAAACCCGGCGATATCATCGAGTTCACCGTTCGCGGTGCGAAAAGCGAAGAGAAGTATTCCGTCGACGTAAATTACGACGGACTGATCAACGACATCTCGGTCGGGGACATCGTCCTGGTCGACAATGGCGTCATGCGTCTTCTGGTCCTGGAAAAGAAGCGCAACCGGATTCGTTGCAAAGTGCTTACGCCCGGCACGCTCGGCTCGCGTCGGCACATCAATCTCCCTGGTGTTCGCGTCAATCTGCCTCCGCTCACGAAAAAGGACCTTGAGGATGTCGCACTCGGCGTGGAGGTCGGGGTGGATTTCGTTGCGCTCAGTTTCGCGCGCCAGAAAAGCGATCTCGAGGAACTCCGGAGCGTGGTGAAAAAACTCGGCGGCACAGCGCAGATTATCGCGAAAATCGAAGATCAATCCGCCGTGCGCCAGATCGACGAGATGATTGATACGGCCGACGCGGTCATGATCGCGCGGGGAGACCTCGGAATTGAATGTCCGATGGAGGAACTTCCGATCATCCAACGGCGCATCGTAAAGCGCTGCCTGCGGATGGGGAAACCGGTCATCGTCGCCACTCACATGCTCGAATCGATGATCGAAAACCCGGTGCCGACCCGGGCGGAAATCACCGATGTAGCGAATGCTGTTTTCGAGCAAGCGGACGCGATCATGCTGAGCGGCGAGACAACCACCGGCCGTTACCCAGTGGAATGCGTGAAGGTGTTCGATCGCGTCGCGCGTCGGATCGAGCGCAGTGGGGGCGCGGGCTATGGCATCGACGCATTGCTGGAGGACAACCGGCAAAAAATGGTGGCGTCCGCGGTCGTTCTCGCAAATTCATTGGAGCACGCAAAGCTCGTCGTCTTCACGCACCATGGGACCATGGCGCGACATGTTTCGAACATGCGGCCGGAAAAGGCGCCTATCTTTGCGTTTACGTCGAGCGAGCGGGTCTACCGCCAGATCGTGCTTTGCTGGGGCACGCACCCAATCTTGATCGAGTTTACGGACGATCCAAATCAAACGGTGGAGGCAGCGTTAAAGCATCTGCGCGAAAAGAAGCTGGCGGCGCCGGACGACAATCTGGTCATTCTCAGCGATATGCTCATGAGTGGCCTGAAAGTCGATTGCGTGCAGCTGCGGCAGGCGAAGTAAAAAAAACGCGCGGAGGTTTCCCATCCGCGCGTTTCTAAAGACGAATAGCTTGTTCTTAAACTTCCACCGGCAGTTCCACATCCACCGGGCGCTCCTTTTTGCTGAGGGCGCGGCGCAATTTTGAGAGCGCGATGTTCTGTAGCTGGCGAATCCGTTCGCGGGTGACGCCGAATTTTTTCCCGACTTCCTCGAGAGTCTTGGGCTTGCCGCCGTCGAGACCGAAGCGCGAGAAGATGATCTTTCGTTCGCGATCGTCCAGGACATCGAGCAGTCCACCAACTTCGTTCCGGAGATTCTTGTCGCGCAACAATTCGAACGGTGTTTGCGCCTCTTCATCGCCCACGATCTCACCGAATTCAGTTGAATCGTCATCGCTGATTGGCGCATCCAGAGAGGCCGGACGAATCGACACGGTCTTGAGTTGTGAAACTTTTCCGCTCGCAATGCCGATCTCTTCGCCGAGTTCGTCATCGGTTGGTTCGCGACCGAGTTCCTCGCTCATTTGCAGTGAGACGCGGCGCATTTTGGAGATCTTGTCGACCAAATGCACCGGCAGGCGGATCGTTTTGCTCTGGTTCGCGAGGGCGCGCTTGATCGATTGCTTGATCCACCAGGCGGCATACGTGCTCAACTTTCCCCCTTTCGCGGGATCGAAACGCTCCACGGCCTTCATCAGACCGATGTTGCCTTCGGAAATGAGGTCCAGAAGCGGGAGACCCAGGTTCGCGTAGTCGTGCGCGATCTTGACGACGAGCCGCAAATTCGAACGAATCATGAGGGCCCGCGCTTCGCGGTCACCCTTCTTGATCTTCGCGGCGAGTTCGATCTCCTGATCGGGTGTCAGGAGCGGGATCTGCCCGATCTCTCGCAGGTAAATCTTTATTCCAGTATCGCTATCTTCAGCAGCCATATAACTTTTCATGAAAAGGGTAGAGGGATCGCACCAACAAAATTTCGGTTGTTACGCTTCGCGGGCGTTTGTAGACTTCTTGTTTTAGCATTCTACAAAGTAGTTAACAACGTTAAATATCGCAATTCTGACAGCATTTGGACGGGTCTTGTTCAATATTTCTCCAGGCTCACTCTAAACCGCTGATTGCAAGCGGGTAAGACCGGATCACTCGATCTCCCAAGAATTCGCAGTATTGACGTGGCTGGATCACGCCGAATAAAGTAATTTCAGCCTCGGAATGGCACTGTTATTCCGAAGCTCTTCCACACGTTCTCCCCCATGCTGGCAAAGATCTACTCCGCTGCGGTCTATGGTGTGGACGCGTATGAGGTGGAGATCGAGGTCAACGGCGCCGGCGGTAACCCGATCATTATTATTGTCGGCCTCCCTGATGCCGCGGTTAAAGAAAGCCGGGATCGCGTCACGACGGCGGTCAGCAACAGCGGATATTTCTGGCCGCGGGGACGGACGACAATCAATCTCGCTCCGGCCGATATTAAGAAGGAGGGGCCAAGTTTCGATCTGCCGATTGCGCTGGGAATGATCGCGGTGAGCGAAGAGGTGGATAGTTCAACGTTCGAAAAATTTAGCTTTGTTGGCGAGCTGGCTTTGAACGGCGCAGTCCGTGCCGTGAAAGGCGCGTTGCCCGTCGCATTGGAAGCGCGGCGGCGCGGCAAGCAAGCCATCTTCGTTCCGGAAGCGAACGCGCATGAAGCCGCGATGGTGGAAGGCATTGACGTCTACGCTGTCCAGAATCTTCGACAGACTTTCGAGTTCATCCGTGGCGAGACGACCATGGAGCCGACCCGCGGCGACCTGACCTCCTTTTTCGAAACGCATCAAAGTTACGAGGTCGATTTCAGCGACGTGAAAGGCCAGGGGTACGTGAAGCGCGCCATAGAAGTGGCGGTCGCAGGCGGGCATAATTTGCTCATGATCGGGCCGCCCGGTTCCGGGAAGTCGATGTTGTCGAAGCGCATCGCCACCATCATCCCGCCGATGTCGCTGGAGGAAGCGATCGAGAGTACGAAGATTCACAGCATTTCCGGAATGCTGAGCGGCGAACAAGCGTTCGTCTCCACGCGACCGTTTCGTTCGCCGCACCACACAATCTCCGACGCCGGTTTGCTGGGCGGCTCCACCATTCCGACACCGGGCGAAGTCAGTCTCGCGCACCACGGGGTGCTTTTTCTCGACGAACTTCCAGAGTTCAAGCGCTCGACGCTCGAAGTGATGCGGCAGCCACTCGAAGACGGCAAAGTTACAATCTCGCGCGCAGCTGGCAGTGTGACGTTCCCTTCCGAGTTCATGCTCGTGGCGGCGATGAACCCATGCCCGTGTGGATACTTCGGCGACCTGAAACGCGAATGCCGATGCGGTCCGCTTCAGGTCCAGCGTTATCGGCAAAGAATTTCCGGACCCTTGCTCGATCGCATCGATCTTCATATCGAAGTCCCCGCAGTGGAATACCGCGACATCGCCAGCACTCGCATGGAAGAAGGTTCCGCGGCGATCCGCGATCGCGTTGGACGTGCGCGCGAGCGGCAGCAGGATCGCTTTCATTCCGACAAAAAGGTCAACTGCAATGCGCGGATGGGTCCGCGCCAGATCAAGCAACACTGCAAACTGAGCGACGAATCACAGGAGTTGATTCGCGTGG
>DASVJK010000025.1:0-36267 GCA_036385955.1 Chthoniobacterales bacterium
TGACTGCTAGGTCGAGAAGCGTCCACGTTTTGAAACTCTTCGATCCGCCACCGATGACCATCTTCGAGCCCTTGTGCAAAATTCCGCGGACAACTTCCGGTGGTGTTGGAAGATCGGACTCCAACAATTCCACGGCGTCGATTATGCTCGGAAGCGCCGTTACCGTCGGAATCTCTTTGTCTGAAACCCACCTTTTTGCGAGTGCGGTGCTCATCGAATCACCTCTGGATTCAGGTAGATCAGCGCTTGTCTGCCGGGCGGCATCCCTTTCAAGCCGCACATCGCAAGTGCATCGCTGGTCTTGTCGTCGGATCGGCGACCGTCGGGTATTCGGCAAAATTGTGAGCGTAGCCACATTTTTTTGTCCGCGCCGAGCGATACCGCATATCTGATAAACCGAAAGAGCGTCTCTTCTGGTGTTCGCCCACAAACAAACCAACCGTGCAAGGATTTTTTCCCGCTGAAAACAACGGCGGCCAACGGCGCATGAGCCCCGAGGTGACCAATCACGGCTGCTTGCTGGTCTAGGCTCCCCCGATCGGCTTCAATTATTAAGAAGCGGCGTGGACCGGTATTATCAAGAGAGTGGCACGATTCACGCCCACTCTGCGTTAGGCCAGTTTCGCTAGTCATTGGTGACGGAACAATCAATGAATGGTTGTCCAATTCTCCTCGGAACTTTTCGCGCCTCTGCGTCCTGAAAACTCGCGCACTCTGACCGACGCAAAGCCAAGGATTGCCGGGGAAGAGAATGTCGATCACCTCGTCAGTGCGGCTCTCGCCCGCGCACAGCTGAAATGGCGATGCGGTCCAGAAGTCCCAGACTCGCATTCCATCTTGCGCGATTGCTTCTATTTGCTCCTCGTTGACGCGCGGCCAGAGAACGGTTGGTCCGCTTCGCTCGCCACGGGCGGCTTCGAGAGCGTCCTCGATCTCGCTTGCTGGACTCGGCGAACGAGTCATCGTCGTTTCGATGAGTTCGACCGCCTGGTCGTCAGTTATCCCAGCCTCAGCGGCACGACATGCTGCGTAGTAAAGCCAGTTGTGGACGCCGTTGCCGCTGAGCGGGCACGGCTTCAATTGTGGTAGAAGCGCCCTCATTGCCGCGCCCCCACTTCTTTGACTTCGAAACGCGCCAAGGCCGCTTCGACTCTAGCCAAATTGAAGCGCGTTAATCGCGCGCTTAGCCGCAATCGCGGAATGCGTTTTTGCGCGACCCAGTTGTCGACTGTTCGCTGTGACACCCCGAAAAGGACTGCAAGTTCTCGTTTCGAGTGCAGCCGCTTCGGCGATGCCGAGATGCCGTGGTTATTATTATTTAATGCGGTTATTCTAGAAGCGCCGCCGGCTTCATTCGCCTGATCTGCAGTATCCATCCTAATCGATCCTCCGTGTGAGAATTACATTTCATTTGTTGCAATCTCACGGGCCGCAGTTCAGTCGGCTTGCGTGTGCTTCCACAACCGCCCAAGGCGGCTTCAAACAACTCTAATCGATTAAGACTCTCTAAATGCGCCCGGCCGAACTGGGGGCCTCCTTGGGCGAATCGAGACGGTTTCTCGCCAACTGATTTCTCAGCAACCGTCCTTGGGGCAATTTCTAACATTGATTCCATCTTAGAATAATGGCCGCGCAAGTACCAGCAAAAAAGCGCGCCAAAGTGAAAAGATTTATGTCACCACCGCTCGCCGAAAATCGAACGAAAGAGCGCCTAGGTTGTCACGCGATTGGCTGTTCCGGCTACCTGCTTTCGGGCAACGGGGCTGCAATCGGAGACCTAAAGGTTCCGGAACCAATCGACATTCACCTGCCGCAAATCTTTTAGCTTCTGCACCATGACCAGACAGAATTTCGTTCAAACTGCTGCGGCAGTTCCCGCTCTGTCAGCTACCGAATCCCGACACTTTGTCGGGATTTCTGTCGGGATTCGCGTTTCCAAGCCTTCGCCACCTTTAGAATCCCGACACTTTGCCGGGATTTCTGTCGGGATTCCAGGCGCTTCCCCAGTTCATGCCCGGAGCAACTTGTATCTAGTTGCCCTGCCTTTTCCAACGCGTTGGAGCAACTTAGTCCCGACAAGCTTGCTGAGAACTCGCTGTGCCTTCCGTTCATCGAATCTAAGTTCCGCAATTAACTCTGGACTGCTTACTGAGTCCTTGGAGGCGATGAACTGCCACGCCGATTTTTCGTCAGCATTCAGTCGTTTCAGAACACTTGGAGCAAGATCGTGAACCGCACTCGCGGGACTACGGTAAACCGTCAGCACTAGATAAGGATCTTCGAATGCGAACTTCGGAACCGGCAAACCGAGTTTCGATGCCAGCGACTTGAAGGACTGCAACCCCAATCCTCGTTCCTCAGCCAAGTCCATTCGCGCGAACACGTAGTGCAGCACCGGGTTCCGGCTCAACATGGGGGCATTGAAGTTCTGCAATTGCTCCACGGTAATCGGAGGGATCGGTCGGCCTGGACTCTTCACCGCGACGGTATCTGCTGTAATCACCAGTTGGCACTTGGCCCCGACAATCTCGTAATCCCGGTGGACGAGTCCGTTGACTATCGGCTCACGGATGAGTTCAAAGGGCAACTCCGGGATTTTCTGTCGCTGCATCCGACTGCGATCAATGGTGTTGGGCAACTTGTCGTTCAGCCATTTCTCGACCTGATCGGGAATTAGCACGAGCGGGCCATCGAAGTCACGAGTCTCATCCTTGCCATTGGGATAGTGAATTGTTGCTAATAGACCGGCCTGCGGCATGACATCCCGAGGCGTTTGTCCGAACAACAACAGACCGAAGCCGGAAGGAACGAGCTCCCCGCGTTCTTCCTTCAACAAACCCTGCTGAAGTAGCCGGCGGCGGAAAGCTTCCGACTCGATAGCTTCCGGGAGCTTCGCGACAGTGTGATACCTCTCCAACGCCTCTGTGGAGAAATCTCGCATGTCTGCGGCTGCGACAGAATGCTCAAATGGCGACAACGTCACGGTCTTCGGCTTCTTCTCCGCCTCGGCCGCGCGCTCCAATGCCTGCGCGATGAAATCTTTGTTCTCGTCGCGGATCGTCTCTTGCAGGTCTCGGTCAAACATCTGGACGGTCACATCGTTGTCTTGGAGATATTTGATGCCCTTGCGGTCCACCGTCGGGTCTGGATCCTCAAGCCCCACCCACACTTCTTTGATCCGCCCCAGCACGATCCGCTCGGCGCAACTCAGTTTCGGATGATTCCTCGATTCCGGGCCGCACGGTTCTAGCGTGACAAAGAGCGCGCAGCCATCCAACCGATTCGACCGATTCTTCCTCTCTAAAACCGTAAATTCCGCATGGTCGCCGTCGCGCAATTCTCCTCGATACGCCGTTTCAACCGTTCCGCCCGGCTTCCACAAGACGGCTCCCACTACGGGACTCTTTTTCCCATCACGACGACGCTCCGGGATGGATTCTCGCATAATTTCCACGGCTCTCTCCATGAGCTTGCGGGAATCGAATTTTGGCTTGGCTGGCATCCGTTCAAGATTTTGTTCTTGAGCTTTTCAAGAACAGCGCAACGGCTCAATCACAATCTGTTTCACCGTCACCGAGGTCATCGTTGTCGTGATGTCGGTAGCGGTGGGCACGGACTCCTTCATCGCTGATTTTATTCAACCCTTTGGTTGATGACGCAGTGGAAATTGGCAGAATGTTTTCGCAAAAGCCTAAACATTTTCCTCCGTCGTGGCAGCACGATTGCGGCAAAGCGTGTGAAAGCCGAAAGTTTTCCTCATGAAGAATGAAGAACTAGATAAGCGAACCCTCTATTTCGAGATGTTCGTGCATCGTGAAAACGAAAAGTGCCGTGTTTCAAATCAAAGGTGTCGCCCCTCTCACCGCAACACGTTCATACGTAACGATGGCATGGCCGGACTATCCCGGAGCAACCAGCGGAAAAAGCATCACTTTCGACCAGACTGACATCGACAGTTTTCGTCCCAAACGACAAGAAGCAGTCGGTCACGCTCGCGGGGAAAAAGCTACACTTCAGACTGCATCTATATTCAGAAGGAACCCGAGTTTACGGACGACGTTAAAGGCAGCGCACGTCGATAATTCGGACATGTAATCCGCCTGTCGCCACGAATCGAACTTGACAAAACTTGGCAAATCGACGGGTAATCCGTGCGTTTTGATGCGCGAACATGCGGAATCGATTGAACAGGCAGTTTCCGCGGATTTCCCATCGTAAAATCGTTTTAAGAGGGTGCCGATGATGGGATTCGAACCCATACCCCGTTTTAACGAGAACGGATTTTAAGTCCGTTGCGTCTGCCATTTCGCCACATCGGCGCTGCGGACTGCATCTTACCCAAGTGGAAGCGCAGACCAAGATGTTTTGAAAAACGCGGTTGTTGGCATCCTGTTGCCACGGGCATCATACGCTCCATCGCTTGTCATCCCGAGCCGCGCAGACGGCGGGGGACCTCTCAATTGCTCAATCGCTTTCGCGTTACATTGGGCGTGACCTCCGGGGAAGGCGGGCTTGTTTTATGGTAACGTAGACTGCGTGTGTGAGGTCCGTCGTCCGGCAGCCGCCGGACTCAGGATGACACGCTGTGGAGGCTCCCGGGCCACTTGCTCAGCGCGGCCTACATCTGATGCGCTTTGGCCGTTCGTAGTATTTGCGCGTAGAATGGCGCAAGCGTTCAAGGGGAGAAATTTTTATGGCAGAAAAACTATCGGGCAAAAAAGTGGCAATTCTGGCGGCAGACGGCTTCGAGCAAGTGGAGCTCACGAAGCCACGCGCAGCGCTCGATGAAGCGGGCGCCACGACGACTGTGGTTTCGATCAAACCGGGGAAGATTCAAGGAATGAACCACGCTGATAAGGGAGACACCGTCGCGGTGGACAGGACCCTGGACGAAGCGAAGCCCGACGATTTCGACGCGCTCATGATCCCGGGTGGATTAATGAATCCAGATACGTTGCGTTCGTCCGAAGAGGCGCTCGAGTTCGTGCGCCATTTCTTTCGCGAGGGCAAACCGGTCGCCGCGATCTGCCACGCCCCCTGGGTCCTGATCGACGCAGGCGTTATCCGCGGCCGGACCGTCACTTCCTGGCCCGCGATCAAGACTGATGTCCGGAACGCGGGGGCGAATTGGGTCGACCAGGAGGTCGTCGTGGACAACGGCCTGATCACGAGCCGAAGACCGGACGACATCCCGGCATTCAACAACAAGATGATCGAGGAATTTTGCGAGGGCCGGCACACTGGGACGTCTGGAACCGCATCGGCGGAGCTGGAAACGTGAGCCGCAAATTGCCTTGCAAGTTTTCGCGACTGTCTTGCAAGGTTTGATGATCGCGACGCTTTCCGATGACAACCGCCAACAAAATCACCGTGGTCCGGATCCTGATGATCCCGATATTCGTCACGCTGGCGATTTATTATGGGCAAAGCATTCAGGAAGGCAGCCCGCAGGATTGGCAACGCTTCGCCGCCATCGCGGTCTTTCTCGTCGCGGCCGTCAGTGATGGCCTCGATGGCTTCGTCGCGCGGCGTTACAATCAGCGCAGCTCGCTCGGCGGGATCCTCGATCCGATCGCCGACAAGGGACTGCTGCTCAGCGGCATCATTACGCTCAGCATCAGCAACTGGAGCACGGGCGACCAGCATTACGGAAAATTTCCGGCATGGTTTCCCGTCCTCGTCATCACGCGCGACGCGGTCATTTTGGTCGGCAGCGCGGTGCTTCATATTCTAAACGGGACCGTTCGCGTCAGGCCGAGTTGGACTGGGAAAGTTGCGACGGTCTTGCAGATGGCGGCGATCGCGTGGGTTATGTTGCAACTCCACGTGCTGCCGTTGCTCTATGTTGTGGCGGCCGCCGGATTTTTTACACTCGTTTCCGGGATGATCTACGTGAGGGACGGGGTGCGGCAATTGACTGCACAAGGCCACGCCAACGCGAAGTTGGATTGACGCGGCAACGCTACCGCAACCATGCAACGGAAAAACGCGCCCGAAAGCGTGGGCAAAGTCGCCATCGTCGGACGCCCCAATGTAGGCAAATCGGCGCTCTTTAACCGGCTCGCCGGTCGGAACATCGCGATCGTGCACGATCAACCCGGCATCACTCGCGACCGGCTGGCTGCTCCCTGCGTGCGCGGGCGGCGGCCGTTTACGGTTTGGGACACGGGAGGAATTGGCGGCGCCGGCGAAGTGGAGTTGCGGGTGCAGGTTCGGAGCGCGGCGGATGCCGCCATGCGCGAAAGCAACGTGATTCTGTTTGTGGTGGACGCGCAAGACGGACTCACGCCCATCGATCAGGAGCTCGCGAGAATCCTGCGCAAATCGAAGACGCCGGTCGTGCTCGTTATCAATAAGATCGATCACCCGAAACACGAAGATCTGGAGAGTGATTTCGCGCGACTTGGCTTCGCGAATTCTGACCCGATCAGCGCGGCGCATGGCCGCGGCATCTCGGGTCTCCTGGAAACGATCGATTCGCTTTTGCCGGCTTCCGACGCCGTCATCGATCAACCATCAACTATCAGCCGTCCGCTGGCGCTTGCCATCGTCGGGCGGCCGAACGCGGGAAAATCATCGCTCATTAATTCGATCCTCCGCGATGCACGCACCATCGTGAGCAAACTGCCTGGCACGACCCGCGATGCCGTCGACATCATGTATCAGCATGACGGACAACACTTTCTCTTGATCGACACTGCCGGGATTCGCGCGCGCAGCAAGCATTCCAGCTCCGTCGAAGTCTTCAGCGTGATGCGGGCCGAGCGTACGATCCGCCGCGCGGATCTTTGCATTCTCGTGATCGACCTAACGAGCGGGGTGACCGGCCAGGACAAGAAGATCGCGGGGCTGATTCAGAAGGCCCAAAAACCTTGTTTGGTCATCTTAAACAAATGGGACTTGGTGAAACCGAAGCGCGCTGCGAAAGCAGCGATGGAGCGGATCGCTTCCGACACGCGGGAACGTCTTTTCTTTCTCGATTACGCGCCTGTCTTGATCGCCTCGGCCCTGACTGGCGAGAATGTCGAGCGGCTTTTTCGCTTGATCGCGGATGTCCGCCGGGCTGCGCACGTGCGCCTGGGGACGGGCGTGTTGAATCGTTTGTTGCGCGCCGCCTTCGAGGAAAATCCTCCGCCGACAATCGGAACTCGTCGCCTGAAATTATTCTACGCAGCGCAAGCGAGAGGCGACGAAGAGCGGACGCTCGAAGCGTTGAAGTTCATCTTGTTCGTGAATCAGCCCAAGCTGCTCAACGAGACGTACGGGCGCTATCTCGAAGGTCGTATTCGCGCGGCGGAGCCCTATCCCGGCTTGCCTGTGCTCTTGAGCTGTCGCGCGCGAAGCGAGAACGTCTAGTTAAATCGAACATTCTTCGACCCTGGCCTGTCTCACCCTTTCTTATGAAATCGACGCAGGAAATCACGCAGCAAGTGCAGGAGATGGGTCAATGGATTCCGCCTGTGCGCGAACAGATCGGCCGTGTCGTGATCGGCCAGAAATATTTGGTGGACCGGTTGTTACTCGGCTTGCTCGCAAACGGTCACATCCTGCTCGAAGGCGTTCCGGGCCTGGCCAAGACGCTCACGGTGAAAACGTTGGCGGCCTGCATCCAAACCGGCTTCCAGCGCTTGCAGTTCACTCCCGATTTGCTGCCCGCGGACCTGATCGGCACGCTCATTTACAATCCGCGCACCGGCGAGTTCACGACGAAGCTCGGCCCGCTTTTTTCCAACTTGATTCTCGCCGACGAAATCAATCGCGCGCCCGCCAAGGTCCAGAGCGCGCTCCTCGAAGCGATGCAGGAGCGGCAAGTGACGATTGGCGAAATAACTTATCCCCTCTCCGATCCGTTCCTCGTTCTCGCCACGCAAAATCCGCTTGAACAGGAAGGCACTTATCAACTGCCGGAAGCGCAGCTCGATCGCTTCATGTTGAAATTGCACATCGGTTATCCACAAAAATCCGAAGAGCGGCAGATCCTCGATTTGATGGCGACTTCCGCGCCGAACCTGAACGTGATGCCAGTCGTGGATCCGCAACAGATCATCGCGGCACGTGCGGTGGTAAACAGCATCTACATCGATGATCGCGTGAAGGACTACATCGTCGACGTCGTCTGGGCGACGCGCGAACCGGCCTCGTACAACTTGAATCTCGACGGCCTGATTCGTTACGGCGCGTCGCCTCGCGCGACGATTTACCTGGCGCTGGCTGCGCGAGCGCACGCTTTCCTGAATGGTCGCGGCTACGTCACACCACAAGACGTCAAGAGCATCGGGACGGACGTGTTGCGTCACCGAATCATCGTGAGCTACGAGGCCGAGGCAGAGACGATCACGAGCGAAACAATAGTCGATCGGATCTTCACGGGACTGCCCGTGCCGTGATTTGCGAATGACCAATCGGCAGATGGAACACAAACGCCAGACACCCGCGGAGATTCTTAAGAAGATCCGGGCCCTCGAGATCAAAACCAAGGGCCTCGTGCAGACTGTCTTCGCCGGCGATTACCACAGCGTCTTCAAGGGACGCGGGATGAACTTCGAGGATGTGCGCGAATATCAGCCCGGCGATGAAATCCGTGCGATCGATTGGAACGTAACCGCGCGCCTTGGGACGGCCTTCGTCAAGAAGTTTACGGAAGAGCGCGAGCTGACGGTTCTGCTGGTCGTGGACGTCAGTGCCTCCGGCAATTTTGGCAGCGTTTCACAATCCAAGCGAGAGCTCGCAGCCGAGGTCGCCTGTCTCCTCGCCTTCAGCGCCATTCGAAATAACGACAAGGTCGGTCTGCTTCTTTTCAGCGATCGCGTCGAGCTTTTCATTCCGCCGAAAAAAGGCCGGTCGCATACGCTCCGCATCATTCGCGAAATTCTGTTTTTCGAACCAGCCGGTCGCGGCACGGCGCCGGCTCTCGCGCTCGATTATCTGAACAACGTGGTCACGCGGCGCGCGGTCGTTTTTTTCGTTTCAGATTTTCAGACTGGCGATTTTTCGCGGGAACTTTCCGTGAGCGGACGAAGACATGATTTCATTGCCGTTCACGTCCAGGATCAACGCGAGGAAATCCTGCCAAATGTCGGGATTATTACGCTGGAAGACGCCGAAACCGGCGAGCAGATCGAGATCAACACCGCGGATCGCACGACTCGCGCGCGCTTCAGCGCTCTGGCGGAGACGAAGCGCGCAGAACTGAATCGGACGCTGCGTCGCAATAGCATCGACGCCATCTCGCTCCGGACGGGCGAAGACTATCTGCCCGCGCTGCGCTCGTTTTTCAAACAGCGCGAGCGGCGTCTGGCCGTGCGATGAATTCCCTGCTTTATGCTCTTTCTTGCCGCCGACGAATTCCACGATATCGCGCCTCCGGTTGATTACTCGCTGCTGCCGCCGTGGGTCATTTTCTGCGGAGCGTTCGTCGCACTCGTGCTCTGCGGTTTAATCGGATGGTGGATCCGGCGCCGCTGGCAACGTCCGAGACCGCAACCCTCGCCGCGCGAACGCACCCTCGAACTGCTCGATCGTATCAGTCGCGAAATAGAAAATTTGTCTCCTTACCAATTCAGCATCCGCGTGTCCGACATTCTCCGGCGCTATGTCACTGACCAGTATCAACTGCCCGTGACGCGTCAGACATCCGTCGAATTCCTCGCCGCACTCAGGAAGGCTTCGCCCTTTTCTGAGGATGAGAAATCATTGCTCGAAGATTTTCTTAACCGTTGCGACCTGATCAAGTTTGCACGTTACGACGCAACGACCGAGGAAAGCCAGCTGCTCCTCGAGGAAGCAACGCGTTTTGTGCAAGGAGGGAAGCTTGAACCTGCGTGATTGGCTATCGGCAAACTCGACGCTGACCTTTGTGCACCCGTGGCTGCTTTTGCTCCTCCTGGCGATTCCATTGCTTGCCTATTTCCGCGGGAGGAGTGGACCCGCTGCCGCGCTCACCTTTTCCTCCACCAGTGCCCTACGCTCGCTCGGAAAAACGAGTGCCGCCCGAACCGGAAAATTCTTGCGCGGCCTCCTCCTGCTTGGCCTCGCATTCTTTGCCATCGCCATGGCGCGGCCGCAGCTGGGCAAAAGTCTCACGCAAGTGGAGGCCAGTGGAATCGATATCATGCTGGTGCTCGACGTTTCGCAGTCGATGCTGACCAAGGATTTTTCCGTTGGGGGCGACCAGGCGACGCGCATCGAGGCCATCCGCGAGGTGACACGCCAGTTTATCGCGGCGCGGCCTAACGACCGGATCGGCATTATCGCGTTCGCCGGGCATCCGTACGTCATAAGCCCGATGACGCTTGATCACGATTGGCTCCTGCAGAATCTCGAGCGCGTTCGCACCGGTATGGTGGAAGACGGCACCGCAATCGGTTCGGCCATCGCGTCCGCGGCAAACCGTTTGAACGACAAGCGTTCGAAGAGCCGCGTCATTGTGCTCCTGACGGACGGCGAGAATAACGCGGGTAAGATTCCGCCGACAACCGCGGCGGAGGCGGTAAAAGCGCTGAAGATCCGTTTCTACGCGATCGGCGCCGGCATAAACGGGATTGCTCCTGCTCCGGTCTTTAATCCCCGAACCGGAAAACCGTTTACCGACATGCTCGGCAACATCATGTATCAAAACCAGCGCGTTCAATTCAACGAGGCCGGGTTGAAAGAAGTCGCAAAGATTGCGGATGGGCAATTCTTCCGGGCGACGGACACGAAATCGCTGGAACAGATTTTTCGGGATATCGACAAGTTGGAAAAGACGACTGTTGCGGTAAAAAAATATCAACAGTACCGCGATCTCTTTCCCGCCTGCATCATGGCTGGTTGCGGGCTGCTCGTAGCGCAGATTTTGTTGTCGCAGACGATTTGGAAGAAACTGCCGTGAACACTCTTATGACTTTCGGCGCGCCACCGTGGTTCTGGGCTTTGCTTATGATTCCGTTTCTCGTCGCGCTCTTCGCCCGAGCTGAACGACAAGCGGCGCTGCGGTTGCGCGAGTTCGTGTCGGAGCGATTGCTGCCGAATCTCGCTCGCACGGTTGATCGCCGGCGGCGCAATTTCCGAGTCGCGCTCACCCTCTTGGGACTCGCGCTCGCGATCACTGCTCTGGCCCAACCACGCTGGGGATACACTTATGAAGACGCGAAGCGAAAAGGACTCGACCTCATCCTGGCGGTGGATACTTCGCGCAGCATGCTTTCAAACGACGTGCCGCCAAACCGTCTTCAGCGCGTGAAACTCGCTGCGCAGGATCTCATCAACGAACTCCAGGGCGACCGTGCTGGCCTGGTCGCGTTCGCTGGTCGCGCGTTCTTGCAAGCCCCTCTGACGATTGACTACGACGCGGCGGTCGAGGCGATCAACGATCTCGACACCAGCACGATTCCGGAAGGGGGAACCAATATCTCCGACGCGATCGATCTGGCGGTGCGCACATTCGGCAAGAGCGCCATCGGTAATCGCGCAGTCATCATTTTCACGGATGGCGAGGAGCTGAGCGGTGACGCGTCGAAGACCGCGAAGGCGGCGGCGGATGCCGGTGTGAGAATTTTTACGGTTGGGGTCGGCACGCCGGAGGGTTCGCTCATTCCGATCAGCAATGGTGAAGGCGGCGGGAGCGCTTTCGTCAAAGACAGCAAAGGGCAGGTCGTGAAATCGAAGTTGGACGAAAAGCGCTTGAAAGAAATCGCGGAGAGCACCGGTGGATTTTACCTTCATCTTGAAGACGGACCGCGCACCATGAAGCAGCTCTTCGCCGAGGGACTTGCGAAAATGCAGGCCGGTGACATTGACGCCCGGCTCTCCCGACGACCGATCGAGCGCTACCAATGGCCGTTGGGCGCCGCGATGTTTTTCCTCGCCTCGTCATTCTTGATGCGCGAGCGAAAACGTCTGCGGGCCGTTGTGCCGCGAGGAACCGTTCCGAAACAAACGCTCGCGATGGCGGCGATCCTATTCCTCCTTGCGAACGCTTCTTTCGGCGCGGCGCCGGGTCTTGATGCTTATCGGCAGGACAAGTTCAGCGACGCCTACCAGGAATTTGAAAAGACACTAAGGGAACACCCTCAAACGGGCGCCGCGGACAAAATCGAGTTCGACGCCGGCGCGGCCGCCTACAAAATGAAAGATTTTGGCAAAGCGCTAAATTCCTTCAGCCAGGCGCTCCTCTCGCCCGATGCGGGCCTGCAAGGCAAGAGTCATTACAATCTTGGCAACACGCTTTACCAGCGTGGCGAGACGCAAAAGAAGGATGATGAAAAACTGAAGGATTGGACGAACGCCCTCCAGCATTACGAACAAACTCTAAAACTCGCACCGAAAAATAAAGAGGCGAAAGACAACCTCGATTTTGTGAAAAACAAGATCGAGGAATTGAAACGAAAGCGGGAACAGCAGCCGCCTCCTTCGCCCTCACCGAAACCGCAGGAGAACAAGAAGGACGATTCCAAGAAGGACGATAAGGATCAACAACAGCAGTCGAAACAGGATCAGCAAAAAAAGCAGGACCAGAAGGAACAGGATCAAAAAGACAAGGGCGATCAGCAGAAGCCGGACAAGCGCGAGGAATCGCAGGCAAGAAATAATTCTGGGAAAGACGAGAACAAGAAGGACGAGCCCAAGGCGGACGAAACTCCATCGCCCTCGCCTGGACGTGACGAGCAGCCGGAGCAGAATCAGCAAGGCCCCTCGCCATCGCCTTCCGCTCAAGACAGTGAAAGATCCGACAAGCGTGACAAACAGGATTCATCGACTGGCGATCAGGAAAAGCCCGAGCAATCGCCGACCCCTTCCGACAGGGGAAACGAAAGTCCGTCTCCATCACCCGGCGAAGGTGAGGGACCCGGCACTTCACCGACGCCAACGCCTGGTTCTTCTCCCGGGAAAAAATTAGCGGGTGAAGTAAAAGGAGCTGGCGATGAAAAGCCAAATCAGAACGAGCAAACCGCGCAAGTGGCGGAGGCTGAACCGGAGAAGGAAGGGCAGATGAGCGAGAAGCAAGCCGAGCTTCTATTGCGGTCGATGAAGGACGAAGAGCGGCGCGTGCAGCTTGATGAACGCAAGGTTGCGCGGCATGTCTATAATGACTGGTAACCAGTCCCGGATGTACCGTTCTTCGCTCAAACATAGTCTGATTATTCGCGCGGCAATCGCATCCCTCGCGCTCGCTGCTCTGATCGGTTCGGCCAGCGCGGATGAGCCCTCGGTCACCGCTGTTCTCACGAGCTCTGAGGCCGCAGTCGGCCAGGCGGTCGGGCTCCAGATTCAAGTGAAGGGCGATCGGAATGCCGCTCCTCCTTCCGAGATTTCAGTGGAGGGATTGGAGATCCACTCGACGGGCCAGATGCAGTCATTTGAAATGAGGAATTTTAACGTGACTTCTAGCACTACGTTCAACTACACGATTCTCCCCCTGCGTGCCGGCAGGTTCACCATACCGCCGCAGACTCTCCGCGCAGGAAGCAATTCTCTGCAGACTCCAGAGCTGACTCTTAACGTCACCGATTCTCTAAATCAGTCGTCGCAATCCAATCCCGCCGGCAGCACGGCCGACCCAAGGAAAAACACTTTCGCGGAGCTGATTGTTCCCAAGACGACTGCATACGTCGGAGAAATGATCCCGATCGTCGTGCGGATCGGTCTTGAAATCCACGTTCGCTTGGCAAGAACTCTCCCCGACGAGTTTGACCTGTCCGGCCAAGGATTAACCAAACAGAAGATGCGCGCCAGTGAAGCGCAGCAAACAATCGGAGGGAAAACCTACCATATCGTGACCTACAAAACGGCGATCGCTGCCGTACGCACCGGTCCGATCGAGATCGGGCCCGTCGAACTTCCAGCCGTCATAATGGTCCCGCAGTCGTCGCGGAATCGTTCCTTTCCGCAAAATCCGTTGAACTTGGACGATCCCGCCCTCGATAATTTTTTCAATGATCCCTGGCTTATGGCGACCGTTCCGCGCGAAATCAAGTTAACGACCGAACGCGTTAACATCGAGGTCAAAGCGTTGCCGCCCAACGCGCCGCCCACTTTTGGCGGCGCGGTCGGCAATTTCACCATGACCTCCGACGCAAACCCGAAGAGCGTGCAGGTGGGCGATCCGATTACCGTCACGGCGAAGATCTCGGGCCGCGGGAATTTCGATCGAGTGACGGCACCAGCCTTCGAGGATGAGCATGGATGGCATAAGTATCCGCCCTCCGCCGATTTCAAACAAGACGACGACGTGGGAATCAGCGGCACGAAAACGTTCGAGACTGTTCTCAGCCCGAATGAACGCAAAGTTGAAATTCCGGCGCCGGTTTTCACCTATTTCGATTCGTTCAAGGAACAATACGTCACCCTGCGCGGCGATCCGATTCCGGTTCAGGTGGAAGGAGCGGCTGCGCCAGCTGCCACCCCGCCGGTGTCTGCTTCACAGGCACCTGCGCCGGCTGCGTCTCCGTCAGCCGTTCCCAAGCAGCAGGACATTCTTCATCAACTCACAGAAATCTCCGCCGCGCCGCAGTCGTTTGCGCCCCTCGTCGCGCGCCGGTCGTTTTGGCTCGCGCAACTCATCCCGCTCCTGGCTCTGCTCGGCTATGTCGGTTGGAAAATGCGACAGGCGCGCCTCGATAATCGTGAGGCGCGACGTCGCGAGGCGTTGCAACGTGAAGCCAGAGAGCTGCAACGAATGTTGCGTCGCGACGACGCTTCGCCGCAGGAATATTTTTCCAGAGCTTCGCGCGCGGTTCAGTTGAAAACGGCGTTGGCAAAGAACCTTGATCCGAACACGGTCGACGCGGAACTCGCCGCGTTGGCTTTCCATGCTGACGAAGAAACGCGCCTGCGTCTTCGTCATTTATTCGAGAAGAGCGACGAGGTCCGCTACAGCGGGTCCGGTCAAAATGGGATTCGCCTGGTCCCGCCGGAAACTCGGAACGAAGTTCTCGATTTGATCGAAAACCTCCGAGGATGAAACAGGGGACGTATCTATTGTGGGTGAGCGTTGCAGCGATCGCACTAGGCTGCGCGACCGCGCGATCCGTTCGCGCAGATCAGAATCCAGCGTTCGTGAAGGCGAACCAGGATTACAGCGAAGGACATTTCCAAGAGGCGGTCGACGGATACCAAAATCTCGTCAGCGCCGGGCAACGGAGAGCAAATCTGTTCTATAATCTGGGCAATGCGTGGTTCCGACTGGGAAATTTCGGGGAGGCGATCCTGAACTACGAACGGGCGCGCGCGCTCGATCCACATCATCCGGAAGCCGCGGCGAATTTGGCTCTCGTGCGCGATGAGGCGCGCGCCTTGGAGTTGAAGCGAAATGGGCTCGATCGTTACATCGAAGCCGGGACGTCCACGCAGTATTCCATCGCTGCATCCATTGCGTTCTGGTTCGTGCTTTTCGGCGCGGCGCGTCTTTTCCTTTTGCACCGGCGTTCGGCAGCCCTCGTCTCGTTGATCATTTTTTCGATTGTTGTTTTCGCGGGGGCGGTTTTCGCCCTTTATTCGCTGGAGACCGGCAGCCAAGGCAGAGACCTCGCGATCGTGACTGGAAAGAACATCGAAGCGCGGCTCGCGACGGCGGACAATGCGAATAGCGTTCTGGCCTTGCCACTAGGTAGTGAGATCAAGGTTCTAAGTCAACGCGGCGATTGGCTCTACGCGGCGTTGCCGAACGATCTCCGCGGATGGATTCCAGCAAATGGTGCGCAGCGAGTGCGGATGTAGCCAGCCGGTCGGCGGCTAAAGTGTGTCATCCTGAGCCGCGCAGACGGCGAAGGACCTTACGCCTTCGATCTCGCGCCTGCCGAAGTCGTGAAGGCTTGATTTGCAATCGCGAGGTCAGCACGGGACCTTCGCCGAGGTCGGTGCTGGCCAGGAGGTCGCTCGACGATTTTTTCATGTCGGCGGCGCTTCTGGAGCGGAATTCTCGAAGCGCTCGGGCGAATATTTAAGAGCGGGTTGAAACTTCACGTCTACCCGATGATTGATGAGAAAACGGGCAAGCTTGCGACCGCGACGAAGCTCGAGGTGGCGCTCAACTTACAATCGCTCCTCCGCTACTTGATCGACAACGAGTTCATCCAGGAAATCACCGATTATAATCCGGAGTATCTGCGCATTTATCCGCCGGACACGCTTGCGAAATTACAGTCGGGCGATCCGGCTTGGGAACGAATGGTCCCACCAGAAGTGGCGGAATTATTACGAGCCGTGAGTTCTTTGGTTATCGCGCTTTCGCCGCGAGCTAACGGCCCTGTTTCCGGCTGGTTATTGCCTCTGTCCCGAAGGTAGTGCCACGGGCAGAAAACCGGGCTGTCGGCACGGTTCCCGCTACATGGAATGGCAGCATCATGGCGAGACGCGGAAATTCTGTTTTTGGTATCGATCTGGGCAAGCACGTCTTCAAAGGAGTATTGCTCCAGCGAAAGAGTGACGACCGGTTTGTGCTCACCAGCTACGCTTCCCGGGAAGTTCCGGAGGAACTCACCACCCCGGAAGAACTCGCGCAGCAGCTCAAGCTTTTGTTGAAGGACCTCGGCGGAAGCGCCAAAGGTTGCGCGATTGCGGTTTCCGATCCCGAATCGCTTCTCCGGATCATCGAACAGCCGAATACTCCCATCGATCTTCTGCGCAATGCTCTTCGGCTCAACGGCCTCATGGTCCTGAATCAGGAATGCAAGGATTTTATCCTCGATTGCGCGCCGCTTTCCCCTGAGGCCACGAATGGCTCCGGGACAAATGGCGCGGCCAATGGATCAGGGGAGGCTCCTGCCCACGCTTCAAACGCCAAAACCAAATATCTTGTCGGTGGAATGTTGCGACCGGCGGTAAAACAAATTTCTGAGGCGTGCAGCAAGTCGCGTGTTCCGGCCGATATTCTGCAGCTCGCTCCGGTCTGCTCGTTCAATGCTTTCGAATTCGCCTACCCGGAAACTTTTGCAAAAGAAGCGTTCCTGCTTCTCGACATGGGCCACTTGCAGAGCACGGTAATGATCGGCAGCCAAAAGGAACTCGTTCTCGTTCGCAGCATCGATTATGGCGGCAAGGAGCTGACGCACGCCCTCACTGCCGACGGGGCGCTCGATGCGAGCGCCGCGCGCGTGATGATGCAGGAAGGCGATGCCGGCATGGCTGAGATTTGCCGAACGTCACTCGCCCGATTGGCGACGGAAGTGCGCAACTCGATCGGCTTTTTCGAAGGACAATACGAGCAAAACATTCATCGGATTTTTGTTTCCGGTGGTCTCGCCCGCACGGAGACGATCCTGCAGACTCTGAGCGACGAACTGGGATTACCCTGTGAAATTTGGGATCCCCTCGAAACTTGTGAGGTGGCGCTGCCACCGGCTAAGCGCCAGGCGCTGCCACATGAATTTGTCTCGCTCAATGTCGCCTGCGGCGCCGCGTTTGAATATCTGAGAAACTAGGACGCGCATGGCACTCCACCTCAACCTCCTCCACGAGGAAATCCGGGAACAACGGCAGCGTCAGCGCGATCCGCTCAAGATCGGCATGATGGTGCTGGGCACGCTCAGTGCACTCATGTTCCTCTATTACATGTGGAATGCTTACCAGACGCTGGGAATCCGGAACCGGCTCAACGCGGTCCAGCAGAACTGGAGCAAGGTCGAACCAAAAGTGACCGCGGCGCAAAAGCGTTCCGCAGAGTTGAACGGCATCATTAGCACAACAAAAGTGCTCGACGGAATGATCGATAGTCGATTTTTCTGGGCGCCGTTCCTGGAGAAACTTTCGCGCTGCGTCGCTTTGAACGCACAGATCACGAGCATTGACGGCACTGTTCTCGACGACAACAAAGGCGTGAGCGTAATGATCGAAGGTCTGGCTGCGGGCCGCGAACCGCGTGCCGCCGCCGAGGAGCTGCGTCAACTGCTTCTGGAACAGCTCGGCCAGAGTTATCACGACGTGAAGGTCGAGTTCAAGACGCTCGAAGATCTGGACACACTCGTAAAGATCGGCGGCGCTAACATGGCGATGGCGCGCTTCGGCTTGAGCGCAAGTTTCAATCCATCCGCCACAGTAAAGGCCGCTCCCCCACCCGCCAGGACGCTAAAGAAATGAAGAATCTGATTCTCAACCTGAACCTCAGCAAAGACCAGATCCAGAAGCTCGCGGTCAGCACGATCGGCTTCGTCGTCTTGCTTTACGTTTACTTCAGTTTCTTCCTCGGGCCTCTCAACAAGAGCCGCGATTCGATGCTGGCGTCGATTAACGATCTTCAAAGCAAAGTCGGCAGCTCGAAAAACGAGATGACCAAAGCCACCAATCTCGAAAAGCAGGCCAGCGCGGCGACGACGCGCTACGCAGCGCTCACCAACTTAAGCCCGGAAGGCGCGCCCATCGCGTGGTTCCCGCCGCGGATGAAAATCTTTTTTTCCAACCAGCAGATCGATAAAACCACCGCGCGCCTCGAGAGCAATATCCCCTACAAAGAGGCTGATCTCTCCGGTTGGATGCGATACAATTGGATGCTCGATCTGCCGCAGACAGATTTCTCTACCTTGGGTAAAGCCGTCGCCGAGCTGGAAAACACCGAGCCGCTTCTTTCGATCAACCACATTAACATCCACGCCCTGGCGGATGCTCCTCAATTCCAACAGGTCAGCTTGAGCGTCGCCACTGCGATTCTGAAACGATGAAAACGTTCTTGACGATTTCTGTTCTGGCGCTGCTCAGCCTGACGTGCGTGCAGGCCGAGCAAGCCACCGCGATCGAGCTGAAGAACAAGTCAGCCTTCACCATGGAAGCGAGCGGTCGCAATCCATTTTGGCCGATCGGCTGGAAACCAGTTGCAAAGGCAAACACGACCGAGCACGCCGGCCCCGAGATCCAACCCTCCGCCTTTGTCGTCAGTTCGATCACGCTCGATAAAAGCGGGCGTTTCGCCATCATCAATGGAAAAGCGATGCAGGCAGGTCAGCAATTTGGATTGCAGCTCGGCACCCAGACCTATCAGCTTACGGTCAAGGCGATCGAGGACGGTCGCGTAATCCTTTTGCGCCGCGATGAGGAAATCATCATTCCGCTCCGCCGCAAATAGCTCAGCGCAGTGTCCGAAAAAACGGCTTGTAGGTCGCGGCCTTTTTTTCCAGCGTGGCGCGAAGAACCTTGACCGGATCTAGCGTTTTCGTTGCGCCGCCGGCAAGTGCCACACAAAGCCGGACCATATTCGCATAATCGTCCACGGAGACGTATTCGCACTGGATGCTGCCGTCCGGAGCGCAGTTGTGATAATTGCCAAGCGCGATGCTCGCGGCCACCGATCGGTAACCGTAGAGCTGATAGGCGCTCGCTTCGCAGGCGCCGCCATCCAGCAGGCAGCGTTGCACCGGGATGCCGTTTGCTACCGCGGCACTCATGACACGCGCCGTCTCGCCGCTGTCAAAAATCGACAACCGGTCGCCGACACGTACGATGGGGCCGAGGCCGATCTCCGCCCCACCCCGGGGCGTGCTCGTTTCCAGCGAGAAAACGGTGATGTCTTTCGGAACTATCCCCGAGCGTGCGAGTTGAATCGCTCCCCAAAAACCGACTTCTTCGGCGCGGGTGAAAAGGCCAAGGCAATGAACATCCGCTTTCGCGGCCTCCAATTCCAGGAAGAGACAGATGATTTCGGCGCAGCCTAACAAGTCGTCGCAGGCACGTGAATGGATCTGACCATCCTTCAATTCGAATGCCGGCAGGTCCCACATCGCGAAATCTCCAAATTCCCGCCTGCGCGGATTCACCAGGAAGCGCTCGGCCACAGAGCCAAGAAAGCGCCAATCGCCGTTCTTGCTCCGCACCCAACCGGGATGATCCATGTGCGCGGCAAAGGCCCATCGAGGCCGCGCACGCGTTCCGCGCCGATAACGCGCAATCATGTTGCCGTAAGCGTCGTGCTCGATCCGCACGTACGCGCATTCCCGCAACTCCGAGACGATCGCATTGCGCACCGCATCTTCGTGAAACGGGGCGGTTGGCTGATCGAGGAGAGCACGGACCACGCGCAGCAATTCCCGGCGTTGCATGGAATCAGATGCTGGTTGCCTGAGCGCGGCTGAGCGGGACGAATTCGCTCTCATGCAGAACGATGCGTTTCGATCCATTCAAGAGCCGCCACCATTCCCGGGCGCTGCCGGCGGCAATCAAGAACACAAGCACTACGAATCCGAAAGCCACCAACGCATCGAAGCGCCAGATCGCCGCCTGCCGTGTCATCCCCGCCGCTTTGGCAACGTCAGCCATCGTGCTTGCTGTTCGGGTCAACGCTTCGGCGCCGCTCAAAAATCCCAGTTTCGGATCCGGTGAGAGGATCTTCAGGTACGCGGCGCTGAAGGTAACCACGCACATAAAACAGAGCGGCACGAGCGTCACAAAAAGGTAACGCACCTTCCCCATCTTTATCAGAACGGTCGTGCCAAGGCAAAGTGCGACGATCGAGAGCAACTGATTCGCGATGCCGAAGAGCGGCCAAAGACTATTAATGCCGCCGAGCGGATCGATCACTCCTTGATACAGAAACCATCCCCACGCGCCGACCAGCAGGACACTGGAAAAAAGATTGGCGGACCACGAGTTCGTGTTACCGAGCGGTTTCCACAAATTCCCCAGGAAGTCCTGGAGCAAAAATCTGCCGACACGCGTCCCCGCGTCGAGCGTGGTCAAAATGAAAAGCGCTTCGAACATGATGGCGAAGTGATACCAAAGCGCCAGCGCCGTCGGATTCGACGAGACACGCGAAAACATGTGCGCCATCCCGACGGCGAATGTCGGGGCTCCGCCCGCTCGGCCGAACATCGTTGTCTCGCCCAGACCGGTCGCAAGCTTCTGCATATCCGCTTCAGTCACAGGAAAGCCCGCCGCGGTGATCGTCGCGACCACTTCAGTCGGCGCGCCTTTTGTGTTGATCGCAAAGTATTCGCCGGGTTGGAGGATGCAGGCCGCGATCATCGCCATGAGCGCGACCATCATCTCGGTCACCATCGCGCCGTAACCGATGTCGCGGATCCGGGACTCGCGGGCGACCATCTTGCAGGTCGTTCCCGATGCGATTAACGAGTGAAAACCGGAGACGGCTCCGCAGGCAATGGTAATGCAGACAAAGGGAAAGACCGGGCCTGCGAAGATCGGTCCAGTCCCATCGATGAATCTGGTAAGCGAAGGCATCAGAAGCATCGGCCGCAGCAGGACTACGGCAACGGCAAGCGCCGCGACGGTGCCGAGTTTCAAAAAGGTGCTGAGATAATCGCGCGGCGTGAGCAACAGCCAGACCGGGAGAATCGAGGCGGCAAGTCCGTAGATCATGACCGCCCACGCGAGCCACTTTTCGTCCTGCCGGAACCAGCCTTCGATGGTCGGATATTGCGAGAGAAATTGCCCACCCCAAACCGCGAAGGCCAATCCGGCAAGTCCGAAGGCGGTGATCCAGAAGACGCTGATCTTGCCGCTGCGCAATCCGATTCCCATGAGGAGCGCGACCGGAATCGTCGTCGCGATCGTAAAGACGCCCCACGGACTCTTGGCCAGCGCCTGCACGACCACGAGAGCGAGCACCGCCATGATCATGATCATAATCAGGAGCACGCTGATAAGAGCGAGCGCGCCAACGCCGCGACCGATTTCTTCCTTGACCATTTGCCCGAGCGTCTTGCCGCGGCGTCTGACCGAACTGAAAAGCACGATCATGTCGTGCACGCCGCCGCCCAGAGTCGCGCCGATCAAAATCCAAAGCGTCCCCGGCAAAAATCCAAACTGCGCCGCCAGCACCGGTCCTACGAGCGGGCCCGGCCCGGCGATCGCGGCAAAATGATGGCCGAAAACCATCCAACGATTTGTCGGGACAAAATCCTTCCCATCTTCATGCGCGATCGCCGGCGTCGCGCGCTCATCGTTCAGGACCAGGACCTTCGTTGCCAGCCATTTGCTGTAGAAGCGATAACTGATCGCAAAAGTGCAGAGTCCTGCAGCGACAATCCATAACGCGCTGATTTGTTCGCCGCGGGAAAGCGCGAGCACGATGATCGCCATCAGACCCAAGGCCGCGATGGCAATCCAAAGCAACTTTTTCGAAAAACTCATCGATTGAATCTCATGCGCGCCAATGAGATTTTAGACAAAAGCAAGGTGTGCTGACAACAGGAACAGGTAGGGGCGGCTCTCCGAGCCGTCCGACCAGTCCAGCCGGCACGCCTTAAGAGGATAGTCGGACGCACCGGAGGTGTATCCCTACCTGAAGAACTTTTCGGTTATGCGGTTATCTTACAAGCTCAAAAAAGTGCTCACTGGCGACGCCTACGCGAGCGCCCGGCGTCACGTAAAACAAGCCCTTCTCGGCAGGGCGCCACTCAGTTTCGACGCCGCCCGCATCACTAAGACGGTCGACCCCGAGAAGTTCCGGCAGGTGTATCAGCGGCACGCCGTGGAAGATCCCGGCGATGCCTGGCCGAAATACCTCGACCTGGAACGCTGGATGGAAATCAATTTGCGGCGCGTTCGGGATTTGGGTCTCGACCTGGGCGGGCGCAAACGCGTCCTCGATATCGGGTGCGGCACCGGTTATTTCCTCTACATCTGCCAGTATCTCGGCCACGACGTCCTTGGGCTGGATCTGGATGAAGAGCCCGGCTTCACGGAGATGATTGAGCTCCTTGGAGTGAAGCGCAAAATCTGGCGCGTCGAGGCATTTCAACCCCTGCCCGATCTCGGCCCGAGATTCGACGTAATCGCGGCCCACATGATTTGTTTTAACGGTCACAAGAGCGACAAACTCTGGAAGATATCGGAATGGGAATTTTTCCTCGATGATTTGGCGTCGCGCCAGCTCAAGCCGGGCGGACAGATTTGCCTGGAACTCAATCGTGAATACGACGACTCGCTCTACACGCCGGAGTTGAAGGATTACTTCGAAGCGCGCGGCGCCGAGATCCACACGCAACGCGTCCTGTTCAATCCATTGCTGCGCGCGCCTTCCTCAACTGCGCCAGCTGCTCGCTGAAATCGGCTTTCCTCTGCCGATGCTCCTGGACGACAGCCGGCGGCGCTTTGTCCACGAAGGAAGCGTTCGAAAGCTTCGCCTCGACGATGCGTAGTTCGTTTTCGAGCTTCGCGATTTCTTTATCGAGTCGATCGCGCTCCGCTGATTGGTCGCCACCTGCGATGAGGAGATAGAGTTCACCAAGCGGCGTCATAGCCACAGGAACGCCCACTTCCGGCTGATATTTTGGATCGGGCGTCAGCTCCTCGGCATTGAGCAAGCGGGAGATTGTGGGCAATTCCCGTTCGTCTACCCCGGTCACAGGACGCAAAACGAAACGCGCCTTCTTGTTTGAAGGGATTCGTGAGGTAGCGCGCAAGTTCCTTCCGGCCAGGATCGTTTCGTAAACCTTCGCCACCTTGCTCCTCGCTTCAGCGATCGTCTCCGGATTGATCGAAGACAAAGCAGCGGACGGCAGCGGAGCGAACTGGATCGAGCTCGACTTCATGTTCTCCTCTTGCCCGTCGAATCCAAAGACCGACCAAAGTTCTTCGGTGATGTGGGGCATGAACGGATGGAGCAGCCGCAGAAATCCAGACAGGACGAAATCCATCACCGCCAGCACTGATTTCTTGCGCGCCTCGTCGTCACTGAAAATTTCGGTCTTCGCTGCTTCGATGAACCAATCGCAATAATCACTCCAGAAAAAATCGTAGAGCCGCTGCGCGACCTCGTTGAATTTGTATTCGCGATAAGCGGCTTCCGTCGCGGCCAGCAGCTGATCGAAACGCGCCAGAACTTCGAGCGAGTAAATCGAGAGCGCGTGGTCGTCCAAACGCGGCGCTGCCTCGCTCGGGCCGTGCATCTGCCGAAAGCGCGCGGCGTTCCAGAGCTTCGTCGCGAAATTGCGGCCTTCCTCGATCTGCTTCTCATCGAAAGCGATGTCCTGCCCGCTCGGCGCGATGCGCATCAAGCCAAAACGCAATCCATCAGCCCCGTACTTTGCGATCAGCTCGAGCGGATCCGGCGAGTTGCCTAACGACTTCGACATCTTGCGACCCTGCTTGTCGCGAATGAGTCCCGTGAAAAAGACATCGCGGAATGGAATGTTGTCTTCGATCGCTGGTGTCTTGCCCGGTTTGAACTCAAGCCCAGCGATGATCATGCGCGCGACCCAGAAAAAGATAATGTCCGGCGCGGTGACGAGGACGGAGGTGGGATAAAACTTCCGGCGCGTTTCTCCGTCCATCGTCTCATATGCCCAGAGCCACGCCGAAAACCAGGTATCGAGTGTGTCGGGATCCTGCCTCCAGCTTTCTGCATCTACGAACGGCTCAAGTCCGACGAATATGTCCTCACTTTCCGGTTTCCCGTTTCCGGTTTCCGGTTTCCGGTACCACGCCGGAATGCGATGCCCCCACCAGACTTGCCGGCTAATGCACCAGTCCTGGATGTTCTCGAGCCACTGCGCGTAAACTTTTTCCCAATGCCCAGGAAAGAACCGGATGAGATGATCGCGCACCACGGCAAGCGCTTCCGCTGTTTTCGGATAGCGCAGGAACCATTGCTCGCTCAGCCGCGGTTCAATCGGGACTTCGCTACGCTCGCTGAAGCCAACGTTGTTTTCGTGCGGTTCCTCTTTTGTGAGCAGACCGTGCTCCGCCAGTATTTCCGCCGCTTTCTTGCGCGCCGCGAAGCGGTCCAGACCGTCGAGTTCGGGGACCGCGGGACAATTGATCCGGCCATCGGGATGGAGCACGTCGATCACCGGAAGTGAGTGCCGCACTCCGATTTCGAAATCTGTTTTGTCATGCGCCGGCGTCACTTTCAAAACGCCCGTGCCAAACTCCGGATCGATGACCGCGTCCCCGATGATCGGAAGTTTTTCGCGCGCGAGCGGGCGCCAGGCGTGCTTGCCGATCAGGTCAACATATCGCTTATCGTTGGGATGAACCGCGACCGCGGTATCAGCCATGATCGTTTCCGGTCGCGTCGTGGCGATTTCCAGATATCGCCCCGGTTCTTCGACGATCTCATAGCGAACGTAGTAAAGGCTTCCCTTCTGCGGTTTCGCGATGACTTCTTCATCCGACAACGCGGTTTGCGCTGCCGGATCCCAATTAATCATCCGGCGGCCGCGATAAATCAGGCCCTTGCCGTACAGATCGACAAACACTTCCTGGACGGCGCGGACATAATCATCGTCCAAGGTATAGCGTTGCCGCGACCAATCGCAGGAACAGCCCAGGCGTTTGAGCTGTTCGATGATAATTCCTCCGTGTTTGTCCTGCCAGTCCAGGACGCGGCGGAGAAATTCCTCCCGGCCGAGATCATGGCGCGTTTTTTTCTCCGTTCGGCGCAGATGTTTTTCGACGGCTGTCTGGGTCCCCACTCCGGCGTGATCGGTGCCCGGCAGCCAAAGCACTTCGAAACCCTGCATGCGCGCCCGGCGCGCCAGAATGTCTTGAATCGTGTTGTTGAGGACATGGCCCAGAGTCAAAATACCAGTGACGTTCGGAGGCGGAATCACGATCGAAAACGCCGGCTTTGGCGAATGCGCGTCCGCCCGAAAACAGCCGGCCTCATCCCACCGCGCGTACCACTTCGGCTCGACGGCGGCGGGCTCGTACGTTTTCGGCAATTCAGACATGGCGAGGGAATGATGCGAGTGCGATGCCGGATTGCAAAATGAAAACCGGCGCAGTTGAAGCTTGCGGCCCCACCCAGCTGCCGCCACTTTCCCGACCGTGCACGCTCGACGACTTCTCTGCCTTTTCCTTGGGCTAGGACTCCTCGTCGCCGCTGCGGTTGGCAGCGATTGGACTGTCGTCCGGCAACGGGATCACCCTTACGTGACGTTCGCGAACGTCGCGCAGTTCTACCAATTCCCGGAATACACCCACGTCAGCCGGACCGTCTCACTCCGGAGCGAGCGCCGTGTCATCCGTGCCCAGGCGGGAACCAGCGAGTTTTCGATCAATGGCGTTCGTTTTTTCGCCAACTTTCCGCTCCTGAGCAGCGGCGACGATGACCTGATCTCGGTAATGGACGTGAGCAAGATCATCGAGCCGGTTCTGCGGCCAAGCCGAATTCATAAAGCAGAGAAGGTGGAAACCGTCGTACTCGATCCAGGTCACGGAGGCACCGATCAGGGCGCTTCGAGCAGCTGGGGAACGGAGAAGGGATTCGCGCTGGACGTCGCGCTCGCTGCGCGGAGGGAACTGATCCGCGCGGGTTACAGAGTGGAGATGACGCGGGTGAACGACGTTGGTGTTTCCCTGGAAGACCGCGTAAATTTTGCCAACCGTTTTCCGCAGGCCGTCTTTGTGAGCATTCATTTCAACTCGTCCTCGGGCGGCGCCGGCGTGGAAAGTTACGCGCTCGCGCCGGAGGGTGTGCTCTCGAATGCTTCGAACGAACCCCACCTCTCGGGCGCCGACGTGGAACGGCACGCCGGCAATGCGCTGGATGGCCAAAACATCGCGCTGACTGCTTCCATTCACGCCGCGGTTTTGTCGCGGGTTTCGGCCTTCGACCGGGGTGTGCGCCACGCGCGTTTTCACGTCCTGCGGGACATCAAAATCCCGGCGGTCCTGCTCGAAGGAGGATTCATCAGCGATCCAGCGGAAGGACAGCGCATCGCGACGGGTTATTACCGGCAGCAACTCGGGACCGCAATTGCCCAGGGCATTCAGAATTACAACGCCGCCGTAAATTATCGCGCCGGCGTTACGAACTTCGCCGTGGCGAAAACAAACCTGCCGCCTCATGCGCATTCCATCAGTGAGCCGCTCGGCACGGACAAGCTCCTCGAACCGAACCCTCTTCATCCACCCTCCATTTCAATCAACGCCGGTGAGTAACGAGAAGGCGCAAGGCGGCTCCGCCGAAAAGTCGAAGCCTATCGGTGTTTTCGATTCCGGCATCGGCGGTCTGACGGTGGTAAGCGCGTTGCGGACTCTGCTGCCTAACGAGTCCATTTTCTATCTCGGCGATACCGCGCGTGTGCCCTACGGCGGGAGAAGTGCCACGACTGTTCAGCGTTACAGTCTCGAGATCGCGGCGTTGCTGCTCAACGAGAACGCGAAAACTGTGGTGGTCGCCTGCAATACCGCCTCAGCCGTTGCGCTTCCTCAGCTCACAGAAAGCCTCCCGGTTCCTGTGACAGGAGTCATTCTGCCTGGTGCTCAGGCGGCCATCGCGGCGACACGCACGGGCCATATCGGGGTAATCGGCACTCGTGCGACGATCAACAGCGCTGCCTACGAACGCGTCCTGCGCTCACTCGACCCCGACGTTCGAGTAGCCGTCCGCGCTTGTCCCTTGCTCGTTCCACTAATCGAGGAAGGGTGGCTACAGAGCGCGATCACCGACCAGATCATCATGCGATACGTTGGTCCGCTCGTGAAAGAAGGGATCGACACGCTCGTGCTCGGGTGCACGCATTACCCGCTCTTACGCGATGCAATAGCCCGACTTCTCGGTGATACGATCACCCTGGTCGATTCCGCCGAAAACTGCGCGAACGCCGTGCGCGATCTCTTGATCCGCGAAAACTTACGCGCTCCGGAGACGAACACCGGCAGCCTGCAAGTCGCCTTGACCGATCCACCCGACAGTTTTCTCCGGGTCGCGCGCGAAGCGTTGCAGCTCGACGTCGGCGAAGTTCAACTGCGCGAAGTCACTGCTCACCTCAAGACGAACTAGGTGGATCGTGCGCTCCGTCGCACGATGTTTAAAAGGTGGCGGCGAAGCCGCGATTAATGCCATCGTGCGACGGAGCGCACGATCCACCTACCGACGCGGCCGCCGACTCTTCGGCAGGGACCCCACCACCAGTTCGTACGAGTGGTCGATCATTTTCTTGATCTCGGCCTGCGGAATAACGCCATCGAGCTCGACCGTGTTCCAGTGTTTTTTGTTCATGTGGTAACCCGGACGCACTTGCTCGTAGCGGTCGCGCAGCTCGAGCGCAAGATCCGGATCGCATTTCAGGTTCACAGCCGGCGGCACTTCGTCGAGGGCCGCCAGAGCAAACATTTTGCCCTCGACCTTGAAAACGATGTTGTCGGGGCCAAAAGGCGTCGTCTCGATCGCCGCTGGTTTCTTCAGGCAATATTCTCGAAAACTCTCGATATTCATTCGGCGTTCTCGCGATAAGCGCACGCAATCTGAATCAGCTCGATTGCTCGCTCAACATCGTCCGGGTTCTTGACGAAAAAGCTGATCCAACCGGACCGGGGGAAAACATGATGAGCCGTCACGCCGCCGCTTTCCCGCAAAAGCCGATCGCGACTTGTTCGACCCACAAAGCAATCGAGCAGGCCGTTTCCGTGAATGTGGCTCATCTCTTTTCCCCGAAAGAAGAAACCGATTCCGCCATAGCGATGCACTCCGAGATTCACGTCCGGGAGCCGTTGCGCCTGCTTTTCCACGGCGCCGATCGCGCGCACGCGGCTCGGAGAAAATAATGCCGTTGAGATCAGCAGCGCGGCATCAAATATCTGCGGTGCGCCCGGCACATTGGCGAGCCATCTCAGGTTTCGAACAACGAAAGCGAAGATCACAGTGGTGGCGAAGCACCTTTACGTCATTGCACCTGCGAAAGCAGAAGGCTCAGAAGTTCACTGATCTTTACGCGCTCCTGCTTCATCGAATCTCGATGTCGCAACGTGACGGTGTCGAGCAAGGCTGCATCCTTTTCGCCCAGCGTTTCGAAATCGACCGTGATGCCGAACGGCGTTCCTGCTTCGTCCTGCCGGCGATACCGCCGGCCGATCGCGCCGGTTTCATCATAGAAAACATTCATGTGCGGCCTGAGCAGCGCCTGCACTTCGCGCGCCTTCGCCACCAGCTCCGGCTTGTTCTTCAGCAATGGAAACACGCCTACCTTGATCGGCGCCATCCGCGGATGAAAACGCAGCACCGTCCGCGTTTCGGAATTCCCCTTCTCGTCCGTCACTGTTTCTTCGTCGTACGCTTCGCAGAGCAGCGCCAGCACCGTGCGATCCACGCCCGCGCTCGGCTCGACCACGTGCGGAATGAAACGCTGTTTCGTTTCCTCGTCGAAATAGTCGAGTGGCTTTCCACTCGCCTCCTGGTGCTGCTTCAAATCGTAATCCGTCCGATACGCCACGCCTTCCAATTCCTGCAGGCCAAACGGAAACTCATATTCGATGTCGTACGTTCCCTTCGAATAAAAGGCGCGATCCGCATCCGGCACTGTGAGAACGTGCAGCTTGTCGCGCGGGATGCCAATGTTCTCGTAGAATTTTACTCGCTCTTCCTTCCAGTATTCGAGCAATTCCATCCCCTGCTCCGGCCGGCAAAAATACTCCAGCTCCATCTGCTCGAACTCGCGCGAGCGGAAGGTAAAATTGCGCGGATTGATCTCGTTACGGAACGCCTTCCCGATCTGCGCGATCCCGAACGGCAGCTTCTTGCGCGACGTATCGAGCACGTTCTTGAACTGCACGAAAATCGACTGCGCGGTTTCCGGTCGAAGATATGCAATCGATTCCGGATCAGCCGATGCGCCCATTTGCGTCGAGAACATGAGATTGAACGGACGCGCTTCCGTCAGATCTTTGCCGCCGCAGTTCGGACATTGTTTGACGCCGTTTTTCTCCGGCAGTTGATCCGCGCGCAGCCGCGCCTTGCAGGTCCGGCAATCCACCATTGGATCGCTGAACGTATCTTCATGGCCACTCGCTTTCAGCACAGAGCGATGCGTCAAGATTGCGCCGTCCATTCCGACTACGTCGTCGCGTTCACGGACCATCACGCGCCACCAGTAATCCTTCAGGTTGCGCTTCAGCTCGACCCCGAGCGGACCGTAATCCCAACAGCCGTTCAATCCGCCATAGATTTCGCTCGATTGGAAAATGAACCCCCGCCGCTTGCACAAGCTAACGATCTTTTCCATCCGTTGCGGGTCAGTGGCCGTTGTCATGAGGAAGGCGAATTAGCCACAGATTTGCACGGATTTACACAGATTCTGATGGTAGGGCGGCTGCATCAGCCGCCGTCTCGGATTTGAAATGATCCGTGGCTACACTTTCTGCGATCGAGCGTTCACTTCTCGATCGTGACCTTGGTCTTGACCGAGTTCGCGATGAAACATTCGGCGTGCGCGAAGTGGTGCATCTCGTCGAGTTCCTGCTCGGTCGGTTGTTTGTCGCCGGAGAACTTGAGCTTCGGGTGCAGCTCTACGCGTGTGATCGCCAGCTTCCCGTTCTCATTCTTCTCCATGTGGCCGACCGCCTCATCGACATATTCGTCGAGCACGAACTTCTTTTTGCAGGCGACCGCAAGGAACGTGAGCATGTGGCAGCTCGAGAGCGAAGCGACAAACGCTTCCTCCGGATCGACGAGCTTCGGGTTTCCGAGATACGCCGGGGCGGCCGTCGCCTCCATTTCATGGCCGCCGTCGAATTTCCAGGTGTGATCGCGGTTGTAAGTTGGGTATTGGAAGTCGGGCGTGGCGCGCTTCCAGGTGAGCGTCATTTTGTGTTCGGACATTCTTCTGTATAGAATGCCTGCCATTGCAGGGCAAGCGCTCCGCTTGCCAGGATGAACTGATTCACCGCGGATTTCGCGGATTGCCCGGATTAGAAAGTCAAAATTGATCTGTGGAAATCTGCCCTTGTAGCGGCGGTCTATGACCGCCGAATCTTTGGTCGCCTGATTCACGGTTTCTTGACACGTCACTCGTCACTCGTCACTTATCACTTCCCCACCCGCGCGATTAGCTCAGTGGTAGAGCGCTTGCTTCACACGCAAGAAGTCGCTGGTTCGAACCCAGCATCGCGCATGTCTCCCTCACGCATCACCAGTTACGAATCATCTCTGAAACGAGCGGTCGCCGCAGCGACAAGTCGCACCGCGCCCGTAACGCTTCGCGCAGCGATGCGGGCGGGGGCGAAGCTGCAAGGCCGGAGTCTGCCTTGGTCAAAGCGGAGTCTGGCGTTGTCGCTGGAACCTGAGTGATCGCAACGAGGGACGCTGCCGCCAGAGCAACTGACATCTTCGAGAGGGGATGCTGCATCCTCTCCAACGCTAAAGAAGCGCAATCACTTCGTCGAAGTTCCGAACGTTGATTGGAAACGCCCGCTTCCATTTTCGGCACAGATGCACAGCTGGCGACGCAGTTGCTTTAGGAGCGCAGACTGATACGCTGCGCGAATGGCGAAGGACACTGTCGAAATCCCAATGCCAGTTCTTTCCTCGGTCGAAACGCTCGATGAATTGCAGGACTGGTTGACAGCGCAGAATCCCCAGATCGTTGCCGAGCTGCGCGAAGCGCGTCGCCAGGATTTGGCTGGGGAATTCAAAGCGTGGGCACCCCGCCATGTCCAATGGCCTACCGAGTCGAAATAGGCCCGAAGGCTGATGTTCAATTAAGCGAACTCGACCCGGCTATCGGGTCCGCAGTCGAGCGCAAGATCAGTCAGAAAACACCTGGCCGGCATCACCCTGGCCCAACTCGTCCGCAAAGTACGCGTTCAGGAGCCGCACGCATAACCGCGCGGCAAGGCTTGATGATTTCGAGGCCGCGAACTAGTCTCGCTTTGTGACTGCGTCCCAAATCATTGACGAGATTAAAAGCCTCACCCCGGAAGAACAGGCCGGTATCGTGCGCTTCGTCTATCAGCTCGATGCCGAGCGGAAGCTCAGCGGTCCGGAGTTGTCCGCTTTAGCCGAACGTTTGGTCAATGCAGAGGATCCCATGGAAGCTTCGCGCGTCCGGGAGACGATTGTCCGCGGCTTTTACGGCGCGGAGGGCGATGCCTAAAATCCGGCGGCGCAATCTGCCGCCAGCTCTTCTCGATCATCTGCTTGATCGCGTCCGCGCCCGTGAAATTTCGCCGGACCAGCTCGGCGAGTTCGCGCAGTGGCTTGACACCGCGCCCGAGGTCCCGACGGGCGGGTGGTTCAAACGATTTGGCGGTATGACCGTTTGTGGCGAAGGCGAACTGGTTAAAACTTTCCTTCGCAAAGGCCAAGCGGCGTCAGGCGAAGAAGTTGGTTGACGATCGTAGGCTCTGACCCCAATCCACCACGAGCCGGGTGGCCGAGAGCACCGAGCAAGCCGTCAGAAAACACCTGGGCGGAATCACGCTGGCCCAACTCGTCCGCAAAGTCGTAAGGAATTGAGGCTCTTCTCCACCATCGCGCGGCGCGGGGCGCCGCGAATTCTGCCAGCCATCCCAGCAGCCATTTTCCAGTTGAAGCTTTTGGGGAACTCGATTTCCGGTAAATGCACAAACAATCGGCTCCGTGCAGGGCGAAGATAAAGAAAATCAACCAGGGCCTTTTCGGGAATAGCTATTTTAGCCCGCCCGGTTCCGTCCAATTCGTAGCCAAAGAAAAAGGTTGGCTCGATGTGGTGAATTGAATAGACGCCGAGCGGTGTTCGCTGTCGTCGCGTCCGGGACAAGCTGACCACGTAGATCACAGACGGGATTTGCGAGATCATGCCGTGATGATAGAGGGCGGTTTGTAAGGAGATGTATGAGGGAAAGGGCGCCGTGAGATGTTCCGCCACACTAAATGGATCGACTGAACCTGATAATGCCCATTTTCCCCGCGAAAGCTTTATGACAAGACCATCTCGCGTCAGGCGTTTGGCGATTTGCGTGGCATTGGACTCCTTCACGTTCAAAAGGGCCGCCACGTCGCGTGTCTCAAAGAGTGCCTGCCCCAGGCCCCGAAGTTTTGTTAGTGCTTCTATCTGGGTCATAGACTTTCCAGGATATGGATGACACGGTCTTGCAGTTCGTCCCAGGTGGGCTGGGCTCCGTAATGCTCTTGATATTCGGGCATAAGATAAGCCACGACCTGACTTTTGAATTGCTCAAACGAAATGCCGACCACGTTTTTGCGGGCACTCGTTAGTAAGTTCCGGTCGATATCAATGCCGGCGGCTGGCTCTTTTTGGTCGTAAAGGAGCGCCAGGTCAAAAATGTCTCGCGCTTGAGTCTGCGTCCGGAGTGCGAGCGCCGCGACCTTTTGGGTGAAAGCCGCGGTCCAGCCATAGTGACTGGCGAGGATGGGTCGAAGACCATGTAATCTGGCGATCTCCGGATCGATTGGACCAAAAGAAAGGTCTTCCTCGAATTTTCGCCGGGAAAACTCAATCCTGGTGGGCAGGTCAGTTGCCCCGCCTTCGATACGGAGATGAACCTTCCACCGTTGCGTTGTCTCAGTCTGTTTTGGTTCCGTTCGTTCGGTAATTTCTAGTTTTGAACTGCGCAGGATTTGCCTGAAGCCCTGCGCGTTCAAGATATGGTTTACATTCTTTCGCAACGTTTCCCGGGCAATAGTCCGGACGTCGAAATCGATATCCTGGGAGTAACGAATGCTCTTCCAATAAAAGCGGAGATTGCATCCTCCCTTCAAACCATAGAGGTTTTTGTCCACTCTTGTCCCGAGCTGGGATAGGAAGAGAAGATGAAACCTTTCAACAGCCTGAATGACCTCAATGTTCACGCTATATTAATACGCGTAATTGACATATATGTCAAATAGTAACAGTATTAACTTAACGGAATACAGGCTGCGGAAAAGGCCGAACTTTTTGCCGCCCCGTTTCTTCTGTTTTGCACTGGGTCCCCTCTGGTGGCGTTTCGGTCGAGGTTCCTTGCGATTCGGCGTCGAGTTGTGTACTCTCCCTCTGCGATGAGTCTGGCGGAGATTGAGAAAGCGGTAAAGGATCTGACACCGACGGAGTTGACCAAACTCGCTGCTTACATCGTTGACCAAGATAAGCTCGGCTGGGATGAGCAACTCGAAGAAGATTTTTCTCCGGGTGGAAAGCACTCCGAGGCGCTGCGAAGAATCGATGCGGAGATTGATGCGGGGAAGTTCACGCCGATGCCGTGAAATCCCACGCGCTGGCTTCTTTCTGGAAGTGTTATGAACAGCTGCCTGAGCACGTGCGACGTCTTGCCGACAAGAATTTTGCACTTTTCAAAGCGAACCCACGGCACCCCTCGTTGGGCTTCAAGAAGAAAGGCGGCGTCCACACCGTCGAAGTTGGTCGCAGGTACCGCGCCATCGCCCGGGAACGGAATGGTGAGTTTTACTGGTTCTGGATCGGCACGCACGAGGCCTACAACAACTTCCGATTCTAGCGTGCCAGCATGACCGTTTGTGGCGAAGGCGAGCTGGTAAGAGCGTTCCTGTACCCGATTATCTCCCCATCCGAGTCATCCGCGTAATCTGCGGTTCAATTCAGGGACGCCGCGCAGTGCCACGTGAGCTGCAATATGAAGAGCATCATGCGCCGCGTGGCCGCGAGCACCGAGCAGGCCGTCAGAAAGCACCTGGCCGGCATCACCCTGGCCCAACTCGTTCGCAAAGTGCACGCTCAGGACTGACGCCCTTCGTTCCAAACGTTGACCGGAAACGCCCGCTTCCATTTTCGGCAATTGTTGCTGCCTGGAGTCGTTTGTTGAAAGGTTGGCAATCCAGCCCTACGTTAACAAGTCGAACGCGGGACCCCCAAAAAGATGTTTCTAAGCGACCACGAGACGCAGATTGACCTGCTTTATTTCGACGCCATCGCCGAGACCGTCGTGAAGCTCGTGCTCGACAGCCCGAACGATCCGTTAACGATCGGGATCCACGGCGACTGGGGCGCTGGGAAATCGAGCGTGCTCGCTATGGCAGAGCACCAGCTGAAGCAGTCCGATGGCGTCGTTTGTCTGCGCTTCAACGGGTGGCAATTTCAGGGGTTTGAGGACGCAAAAGCAGCCCTACTCGAGACAATCATCACGGAACTGCGTGATCTGAAGAAAGAGAACGCAGGAATTTCGGAAAAGGCGAGGGCGCTTCTGAAACGAGTAGACTACCTAAAGCTCGCGAAGCTGGGGGCATCCGGTGCGTTTATGTTGGCAACTGGCATCCCGCATCCTGAACTAATCAGAGATGCCGCTTCTTTACTCGGTGGCCTCGCCGAAGCAGCGAAGGGGGAGATAACGCTGGAGAAACTGAAGCAGGGCGTAACGGAGGCTGCAGGTATATTGAAGCCTGTCGAAGAAGAAAAAATGCCCGAACAGATTAGGGCATTTCACAAAGAGTTCGATGACCTATTAGAGGCGGCGAAGATTAAGAAGCTGGTGGTGTTGATCGACGACCTAGATCGATGTTTGCCAACGCCAGCGATTGAAACATTGGAGGCGATTCGACTGTTCCTGTTCGCACCCCGAACCGCATTTATTGTGGCCGCTGATGAAGCAATGATCGAGTACGCCGTGAAGCAGCACTTCCCAGAGTTACCGATGTCCACGGGTCCGCTCACCTACGCCCGAAACTACTTGGAAAAATTGATCCAAGTGCCATTTCGGATTCCGAACCTCGGTTATGGCGAGACGCAAACATATGTTGCGCTGGTCCTGATGCAGGCGCAAATGGGTGGTAATCCAGCCGAATTCGATAAGGTACTAGCCGCCGCACGAGAGTGTATCTGCAAGCCTTGGCAGGGAAAGGTCTTCGACCAGCAAGCAATCCAGCACTGCTTTGTGGATGCTGTGGAGGGCCTCTCTGGAACCGCCTCGCAGGCAATCACTCTCAGCAATCAAGTATCCCGGATCCTGACCGATGGAACTAAAGGGAATCCGAGACAAATAAAGCGCTTCCTGAACGCTCTTTTGCTTCGCAATCAAATTGCGGGTGCGCGGGGACTCGCGGCCGAAATCAAACAGCCCGCCCTTGCAAAGGTGATGTTGGCCGAGCAGTTCGGCCCCCCTGGATTTTACGACCAGCTTACCTCAGCGACATACGCAGCGACAGACGGGAAGTCTCGCGATCTCGCTTCGCTTGAGGACGCGATACGTGTACAAGTGCCAGCAGACGAAAAGACACAAGAGACGGGGGCCGATTCCGAGGTACCGAAAAACGCCAGCGATTGGCAGCGGAACGAATGGATCAAGATGTGGGCGAAGATTGATCCATCTTTAAAGGACACAGATCTGCGGCCGTACATGTTCGTGACACGGGATAAGCGCAGCTACTTTGGCGGAGCTGTGGGATCGAGCCACCTCGATCGAATCGTCGACGCTATGCTCGGGAAGGAGTTGGCCGTTCGATCTGTAGAGACACAGCTAAGAAAGTTGAGTCAGACGGAAGCAGAACAAGTATTCGACGCTGCTCACAACAAGATCATGGAGACGGAAAACTTCGGGAGCAGACCATATGGTTTAATCGCTCTGGCCAAGGCTCATTCTGCGTTGCAGGCAAAACTACTAAACGTAATAAGGCAGATCCCCACGGCAAAACTGGGACCATGGGCATCCACTGGTTTCGACGCAGTGTTT
>DASVJK010000026.1:0-18135 GCA_036385955.1 Chthoniobacterales bacterium
CAACGGTATCATCCAACTCGCCAAGCGCCGGACCCGCGGCTTCCGAAACTTCCTCTATCTGCGCACCATCGCTTACTGGAATACCGGCAAACTCCCAATCGACACTTCCCCTCTATTACCCACTTAAAACAGCGAAGAGGCCGATTTGTTGACTGATCCCTAATCCTCTCTCACCCGAGGCAATGCTAAGCTTGACCGCTTAAAGCGGTCAAGTTTTAAAGCAGCCCTTGTTTTCCGAACCGGCCTTCATTTCAGCGGTTGACGTTTCACTCCATGCGACCGGGGCGCGCGGGAGGTTGGAGTTGTGTATGCCAGTGTGGAAGGCGTGAACGACCATTCGTTTGACGCCTGTTTGGCCGAACTCACGCGCAAGGCCCAGGCAATGGGTGCGACGTCCTTGATCGGGATGCAGCTCGTGCAGATCCAATTTCAATGGAATCAACGCACGAGTCTGCTCGCGACTGCCATTCAAACTTAACGGCGTGGTGCCGCGGCGCGCACGAGTGCTTCTAATTCGTTTGCAGTCGATGAGTCCTGGCCGCGAGATCGGCGCTTACTGACCTTCAACCCTTTTGACGTCGGCATGAAGTGTCAAAGACTTGACCTCAATGGCCTCACCTCGCGAAGAACTAAACGGCAGGATGCCAGCCAGCGGGACGCGTGTATGGTGCGTCGCGATTTGCGACCGCGGCGGGCGATTGGACCCGCACATAGGGGGACAAGAGTCGGCGGACCTCGTCCAGATTGTAAGCGCGCTTCGCGCGCACGTGTAGAATTGGCAGCGCGGCAGCCGCCAGCACTTCGTCTACAAATTCATCCCGTGACTGTCGGTCCTCTTCGTCGTGTGAAGAGTCATCGAGTTCGATCGCAACCAGTGGCGCCAGGTCCCGGTTGCAAAGCACGAAATCAAGATGCTTTCGGTTGATCCGATTGAAGTGCGACTGCCAGGATGCCGTGCCTTTACTGACATACACGAGATCGGCCAGCCGCACCTTGGCGAACACTGTGTGCTCGGCAGGGGCGAGGCGCTTCAGAATTTCATAGAAGGAACGCTCTGCGGCCGAGAAGAAATATTGCTTCTTTAAGTACGGCAGAGAATCAGCCTTCGGCGGCTGCCAATCCGGCGCGATGATCGGCCGCGAATTCTGTCCGATGTTTGGCCTTGAGCGCTTGGATCGCGCGATGAGACCGGCCATGCCTCCCGCGATAAACGCGCAGATGATGATCAAGATTACCAAGCCGAAGAGCGCTTCCACGGGCTCATCATCAGCAGTCCATGTGCCCTCAGCGTTTCAAGTCGTTCGCGATTTCGGCGAACTGGGCGAGGGCGGCTTGGAGGTCTTCGACGATGTCGGCGGCGATGATTTCGGGGGCGGGAAGGTTCGCGGAGTCTTCGAGGGCTTCGTCTTTTAGCCAGAAGATGTCGAGATTGACCTTATCGCGCTTAGTTAACTCTTCGTAGGTAAAGCACTTGAACCGTTCGCTCTCTTTGCGCTCGTGGCGATTTCCGCTGTAGCGGCGGTCTGTGACCGCCGACTCCTTGCCTTTTGATGTTGGCGAAACGCTTTCCGACTCGACCGCTTTAAGCGGTCGAGTTCTAGAGCGGTCGTCCTTGGATTTCCGCGCTGACTCGGTGGGTTTCGGGGCCAGCATAGCGCCGCTGGAACCAAAATAGCAATTTACGAACTCGTTGAGGTCAGTCCGCTTGAGGGTGTTTTCCTTGAGCGTGAAATGCAGGTTGGTGCGCAGATCGTAGATCCAGAGCTTCTGCGTCCACGGTTTTTCCTGCGCGGGCTTGCGGTCGAAGAAGAGGACGTTCGCCTTCACTCCCTGCGCGTAGAAGATGCCGGTGGGCAGACGGACGAGTGTGTGCACATCGGCCTGCTTGAGTAACGCGCGCCGGATGGTTTCGCCGGCGCCACCTTCGAAGAGGACGTTGTCGGGCAGGACCACCGCAGCGCGGCCATGCTGCTTGAGGATGGTGAAGATGTGCTGGAGGAAATTGAGCTGTTTGTTGCTGGTGCTCGCCCAGAAATCGTCGCGATTGATGATGAGCGATTCCTTGGAGGTCTCGCCAGCTTCGTTGACGATGGTGACGCTGCTCTTTTTGCCGAAGGGGGGATTGGCCAGGACAATGTCGTATTCGCCGTGCTTCGCAGCGAGCGCGTCCTTGGTCACAACCGGGAGCGTAAAAGGGGCATCCTTCCCCTCACGCTCTAGGTCTGGTGAGCCTTCGGACCCAATGCCGTGGAGGAGCAGGTTCATGGCGCAGAGGCGCGTGACGCTGTCTACCAGTTCGATGCCGAGGAAAGTGCCGCTCTTGAGCTTCTTCTTTTGTGCCCGGTCGAGCTGATAATGCTTGGCGATGTAATCATGCGCCGCGAGCAGGAAACCGCCCGTGCCGCAGGCCGGATCGCAAATCGTCTGGCCCGGTTGCGGAGCGATCGCGTCCACCATCGCGGCGATGAGCGGGCGCGGGGTGAAGTATTGGCCCGCGCCACCTTTCACGTCCTCGGCGTTCTTTTGCAGCAACCCCTCGTAGGCGTCGCCCTTCACGTCGGCGGAGAGGCTGGACCACTGCTCCTTGTCGATCAGGTCCACGATGAGCCGGCGCAGCTTGGCCGGGTCCTGGATTTTGTTTTGCGCCTTGCGAAAGATGACGCCGAGCATGCCCGACCTCTTGCCAAGTTCCTCCAGCGTATGGCGATAATGAATTTCGAGATCGTCCCCGTCCAGCTTCAGGAGCACCTTCCAGCCGAAACCTTTGGGGATGCGCGACGGTCTGTTGAACGGCGGCCTCTCCTGCTCGTCCGCCATCTTCAGGAACAACAGAAACGTCAACTGCTCGACGTAGTCGCCGTACGACAGGCCGTCATCTCGCAGAATGTTGCAGTAATTCCACAGCTTCTGAACGAGGGCAGCCGGGGAGGTCATTCTGAATGTGCAGCCAGTTTGGGCTTTATCCGTGTGCGTTTTTTCGGACCATGTCGTCTTAAGAATTGCGCCTCATGCGAATTTGTCCGGCGAAATTGTAGCAGGCGCTCTGCATGATGTCCGACCATATGATTATCGCTGAACCTCCCCGAGATAAATTCCCTCCACTCCGGGTCTGTCATCGCTCTCACAAAGGGATTCGCCAACGCGTTTTTGATCTGTGGATTCAGCGCATCCTCTTCCGCTCCACCGCCGAGGTATTCGTCAGCAAAGGAAGAACACTGACTGCGCGCTGAAAGGCATCCCGTCAGCCAGTCAAAGGATCGAATGGAAATGCCTAGCGTTTCCGCCAGATGATTCCGTTTGTCCAACCAGGGGCGACTGTTCTGCCGCGTCCCTATGACAATGCAGAAATCGAAGAGCGTCTTTGGATCAGCGTAGTGTAGAAAAGACGGAAACAACTTTCGAGCCTCTGATCTGTGTTCTTCAATCCACCGTTTCCAATCGAGGATTTGGTGAATCGCTCGCGTCAGGCGCGCTGAAGCGACACCGTCTTTAGTGAATGGCACAGCCCAGGGTGGCTCAATCTCGATCAACAGATATGAAAGTCCCATACTTGCCTCGTCTCGAACGAGAACTAAGTCGGTAACCAATTCCGCGCCCAGTCGAATCTTGGAAATGACTTGGATTGAGTGCATCAACATCGGAAAGAAGGTGTGCGCGTGTCGGGCGATGAAGTCATGATAGTAACGCTCGTGGAGTTTCTCTTTTCGCAACAGAGCACCCCATTTTGAGCGGATACTTTTCATTTGCGGACAATTTTTTCCCGCGAAGCGATCCCAACGGACCCACTTCTCCTCGGGGACAAGGTCTCTACCACGGCGCCTCATCAAAGCTTCGAAAATTTCGATTTGGTCATTTCCACCACTCGGCCAAACGGTCGTCGCGTTGCGGACGCCTGCTTCTTTATCTCCGGCCAGTGTCGAACCACCAACTGGACGATCTCCCAGTAATTCCATGCCATGGTCTTACGCGGAGGTTTGAAAAAGAAAATTCCTATCTTGTTCATTTTGCAAAGCTCCCACTGTGCTCGCGTCCGGTGGATATTCAGATCCTGGGTAATCGCGACGCCATGCCGAGTCGCAATGCCTGGAATCCAAACCTCGTCGGGAGCGCCACGGCCAAATTCTTCCTCGACCGAGCAGACGATGATGTCCTCGCTTTTTCTGGCGCTCTGAAATTCTCCGATGCCTGCCACCAGATGAGGGGAAAAATTCTCGTCGAAGTAAATTCTCATGCGGCCAACTGCTGCTCGAAGTCCCAAGCCTCCTCTACTTGTATGGATTCGAGTCGGAAGTCGGATGCAATGTCGTCGATCGTCTCGCCGCCGCGGACGAGGCAGGCCAGCGCCTCCGTCGTGATGCTAGTGCCTAGTATGATCGGGCGACCGAAGGCGTGATGCGGATCAACAATGATTGAGCTTGTGCGGCCATTTGGATAAAAGCGTGAGGCGAGCCGGGTCTCACTATCGAAGTCCAAGCGCGCGCAAAAGGGCCTGATGACGGATTCGAAATCTGTTTGGCCTCCGGTGCCCAGCTCCAGCAAAGAAGCATCGCCGAGCTCCTTCAAGAGCCGGCGTCCATCAGTCAGCAGACCTTCTAAAGCGAACGGATGGTCGGTTTGAAATCGTTCCGCCAATTCCTCCCGATCGGCCCGCAGCCGACGCATGGAGAGCCCATGAGCACGAAGCTGGCTGATGCTGAACAACTCGATCAAAGTCCAGAAACCAAAGGTTCGATCTCTGCCCTGGCCGCGACTGCCCAAATCACCGGCAGGGAAACGGCGATTTTTCCCTTGAGCGGCACCGAGAGATACACCGCTCACCCATTTTCTCATTCGCTCTAGCCGCAGGCCGAGCAGACCGGCTGCGTCCGGAAGCGTGTAGGCCCCGCTTGGCAGAAATGTAATGGTAGATGTGCCGGTGCCCGTCATAGTGCGAGTTTACCTGCCGCCAGCGAGGCGCGCAATCGTTGAAATATGTTCGCGTGAACGGCTTGGCATTTCAGCAACAATCCCGCCGACCCCGGAACAAACTTCTCGACATAATCGCCGTACGATAGACCATCATCCCGCAGAATGTTGCAGTAGTTCCACAGCTTCTGGACAAGACCGTTGCTATTTCCGGACATTTAGTCGAGTACGTCCTTTTTCAGCTGTTGGTATGTGGAGGTCTCAGGCGTGATTAGCGGCGCTAATGTGTCGATGCAGAATGCTTCTCTCGTGTTCCCGCACTGAGTCAGTCCCAAAATCCGCTTAAGCTCGGTGCAGAGTTTCGAACTCATCGATTTGAAATCATCAGCCGGATTACGACGCGCGATGCTTTCAGACAACGCTGCTGCCTTAGCAGCAGCGACATCGGCGATCTTTGTGTCCTCGCCAACCGACGTGCACAGCTTCTGTAGGATTTCGTCGTCGAATAGGTATGATTCAAGGTGACGTCGGGAAAGAACGCGTATTCCCTTTGATGCAAGGTCCGCGATCTCGGTGACGCTTCGATCATCTTTGTCGATCACGCGATCGGTCGTGACTCCGGCAACAACTTGTCGGAACACCGCTGTCAAAAGTATCGAATTCTTTTCGACCTCGGTTGCGGAACCCAGTGATACGAATTCGGTGTCGGGAAACTCAGGTCCGAAAATCCGACTGAAGCACTTGGCGTCGAATTCGCCGGTCCGTGCGCCAGTGATAGCACTCTGGCTACCCTCGCAAAAAACAACCCGCGACGGAGCAACGAGTTCCGCGAGTTCACCCATCGCAACTCTGAACGTCTTCTTCCAAAACGTACGGTTCGGGGCGGACGGCGTGATGACAATAGGCGTGTCGAAGTCGCGCTCTCCGAAATCTACGAAACCTACAGTGCCTCTGTTACTTTCATTCAGCTCCTGCGCTTTGCGAAGCATCCCGATTGAATGAGTTGCAATCCAGAGCTGGCAATCGTCAGGAATATTCCGATACAGCTCGCCGAGCAAATCCGCTTGCAGCTGCGTGTGCATGTGGAGCTCAGGTTCGTCAATACAATACACGGTAGCTTTGAACGCTTCGGACTTGATGACGAAATCGAGCAGGAGATCGAAGGCGGCCTTTTCTCCAGCAGACAGATTCTTGTACTTCCAATGCGACGAAGAGCCCTTCTTAAAATAGAAAGTTCCTCGCTCCATCGGATTGCCTACTCCTTCCAATTCCAAGTCGGGAAAGAGGTTCGACAGAGACGCCTTTGCACGACCGATTAATCGATCGCGGATAGTCGCTTTCGTCGCGTTGTCAGGCAGTCGATCGGAAAAGATTGACTCTACTGAGTCAGCGACAATGCGAGAATAGTTGTCCGAAACCCGCTGATCCGGTGACATGAGCGTCTGCGGCCGATTCTGGTCGAGCAGAATATTCGACATGCGCTGGAAGGAGCCGACGTCGACGTTTGCTTCGTGCCTGTAGCCAGATCGTATGTAGAACAAGTCATTCCGCTGAGGGTGTGACGTCTCGTTGAATGGTGCCGAGTCGTGAAACTCGATCGATACATTCTTGAACGGGCCACCCCAGCTCTGCTGGTAGTAAGTCATGTCTGGCTCAATTCCACCTGACACCTTGATGTGGTAGTCAGGTTCGATGCTGACGTTGCCTCCTGCCGTCTTGCTCGGCTGGATGCAATAGTTGAAGACGTCAAACAAAGATGACTTGCCACTTCCGTTAGGGCCAACGAGGCATACCAGCTTCGCCGACGCGGGAATCTCATCGATCGTTAGGTCAGTGAATCTTTTGAAATCTTTGCAACGAACTGATTTAATTTTCATTCCAAGGTTATTGCACGCCTCTAAACGCGCTTTGAAGGATACTTTGTCGGAGGCGGGTGGCGCGCTGGAGGTTGGCGGACACCACCGCTTCCAACTCCTCGACTACGCTTAACCGGCGCTCTACTTCGGCCACAATCCGCGTCTGCTCGCCGAGTGGCGGGAGCGGTAGCACGATGGATTTGATTTCCCCGAGGTTCAGCCTCGGGCGACCAACACCGTGAACCAGTCCCTTGGTTCGCCTGCGGACAGGGTCAGAGTTGAGCGCGACATTCATGTATTCAGGCAGAACTGAACCGTGCGGCCTGAATCGAATGCAATCCGCCTTGACGATGGCCGGACCGAGCGTCTCCGGAATGACGCAGGAACGTGGAGGATTTTCTCCGAACCCAGCAATAACGACATCACCTGCAAAGATGTGGTGCTTCTGAAGCCGTTCAAAATGCGCTTGAGAGATGTGCGCCTCTTCATCGATGTAAACGCCGTCCCCGATGTTCTGAAGGCGGATGACGCGGGGGCCGCTATCCATGTAATGCACAGTCTTTAGGTTCGACCCAAACGGGCCGTCGGTGATTGAGTTGGCTTCGGGCGAGGCAAGTTCCTCTATCGTCGCCCACGTCCAGCCAGCGGGAGGTTGGGGAAGCTTCGCGGTTTCCGGCGCGGCTGGTTCTTTGTATTTTCCGCGACCCTTCAAGCTTTTGCGGCGTTCAGCAAGGATGCGGGCGAGTAGTCCTTCTCCGGTTTCGAAGTTTCTGTTTTCGGTTTTGGCGAGTTCGGCTTCGGTGGGGACGAGGCGGCCTTCGCAGGCGGCTTTGAGGACAGCTGCGCGGTAGCGTTTGAGGTTGGCCTTCACCCGCCGCAGCGCCGTCACTCCCGCCTCCAGCCGCGTGAATTGCTTCTCAATCTCCGCCACCGCCGCTCGTTGCGCGGCTAAGGAAAAAGCAGGAAGGGCGAAGGAAGAAATCTGATCGAAATCGACGCGCGGACGATCACCAGCATTTAGGCTATTCGCGAATCTGACGAAGTCGGAAGAGTTCAACCGATAGCGCAGGAAATTCGAGTCGATATCGTCATTGCCGGGCATGACGATAAACTCAGACGAGCACAGTCCATCTCGGTCGGCTCTCCAAACTTTGTTTAGGTAAGGACGTAAGCGCGAATAGAGAACATCGCCGGAATAGAAACGCTTCGCAGTGCTTCGCATCTGCGTTGCAGGGACAGAGCCAGTCAGACGAGTGGAGTGCGCTTCAATGTGCTCCAGCCCCACGTAGGACAAGTTGGGGTGCTCCGACGGAACCGCCTTCTCGCGACGCGGCTCGATTAGATCTCCAATCGTTCTTCCTTCGGCCTTCATTCATTTGCCTCTCCGAAGCGTTGCGGTTCTTCGCGAACGATCGCGATCTGGGAATGATCGGCATTACCCTTGATCGCCAGCGCTCGTTCACGCAAGGCATCAAGGATGCGCAACTTTTCTCCGATAGGTCGCGCGGCAAGCTGCTGTCGATACGCGCGTTTGCTTTCGAGCATTTTTTGCAGGTCGAAGCTCATGGCGTGTTGCTCAGGAATTGTCGCTCAAATTTCTTCCACGAATCAACCAACTCGTGACGCGCGATGATGGCTTGAAATCTTTCGCTGTCGAGGGTGCCGGTCTCGATGAACTGGAGCAACCGCGCTTTGTCCTTCGTTCTTCCCGTCTGCAAGGCGATAGCGGCGAGATGCTCGGCGGTAAAGACGCGCGCCATTACACCTTCAACGTCGGATTCGACAGCCTGCGCGAGAGCGTTTTCCAGCAGCGGACCGTTAGCAGGAAGAAATTGGACGGGCCAGCCGCCGATGACGATATACCCGCCTTCCATTTTGCACCCGAACTGCTTGAGGTAATCGAAGATGGGAAGAGGCGAGACAAGAATGCTCCCCGGGTCTGATTTGAAGGCGATGAAAACATCAACATCAAGAGTGCTGACCGGCTCGAGGTAGAACGTTGCACCGACTGCGCCGCCGATCGCGTAACGCGCAATGACGCCGTTGTCCTGCAGTTGGTTCAACATGACGAGAACATCCTGAATTTTCATGCGGCGAGAGTCGTGTTCAGTTCTTCGAGCAGAGCCGGAAGCTTGTCGCCAAAAAGTTGGTGGGCTTTGCCTAAACCGCCGCGTTGATTGAAGGGCGAGAGGTCCAGGTCCTCGGGCTCGATGCTGATGGCGGTTGCAATGTGCTCGCGGATCAGATTCAGCCAGGCAAGCTGCTCCGCATTGAACACCACCCCGGTTTTGGCTTTGTCCATGAGCCATTCGTTGAAGCGCTCGGAGACGGAGTCGGCGAAGGGTGCGAGCACCGGCTGTTGTTCGAGCGCGAAACGGACTAGCGCGACGAGGTCCGCGAAGCGGCCGGCCTGCGAGCGACCTTTTACCTTCTTCGGCTCGGTGACAGCAAAGGCATCCCAAAGGCGGTCTTCGGTCCAGCTGGCGTGATTGTCGCAGAGCTTCTTTTCCAATTCCTTGAGCATCGGCTCAGTGAGGCGCTGTTTGTAGGGTCGACTGTAAAGGATCTGGAGAGCGTTGATTTCGCTCTGGTGCGCGGCGATGTAGTCGCGGAAGGAGTTGACCAGGCTTTCGGCTTTGTCTTTCGCGGCGGCGTCAAAGCCGCTTGCGATGACGGTGTCGATGGTGGTGACGTCGATCGTTTGTTCGCTCTCGCGCTTCACACGGACCAGCGTGTCCCGCACTTCCGGTTTATCGAAAGGTGAACAGGCTTCGGCGATGAGAGCGGCGCGTGCTTCCGCGAGTGCTTCGGACGAAACTTCCTGCGGCTCTGCACCTGGCTTACCTGTGGCCTTCTCGGCGATTGCGTTTGGATCGACGGATTGCAGAAGTTTACCCGCCATTTCGGAAAGCGTCTTCCCGCCGGTGGCGGCGGTGATGCGCGACTTCTCCTCCGTATCGAGTGCTTGCTCAAGCCGAGCGAGGCGCGCGGCCAAAGTCGTGAGCGTGTCTTCGTCGCGTTTCCCAAGCGCCACGCCGATGAGGATGCTTTCGAGTTTCTCGGTCGGCTTGCGATCGAGCGGGCGCGAATCGGTCTTGTCGCTCTCACAGACGCCGACCGCATCGACGATAACGAAGTGCGTCTTGGCCTGCGCCTCCGCGCCGGAGACGGCTTGCAAATCAGTAGGCGAAAGGACGCGGGTGCCGCGCCCTTTCATTTGCTCGAAGTAAACGCGGCTGCGCACGTCGCGCAGAAAGACGAGGCACTCGAGCGGTTTTACGTCGGTGCCGGTAGCGATCATGTCGACGGTGACGGCGATGCGGAGCTGAGGCGAGAGCCGGAACTCCTGAATAAGCGTCTCGCCATTCGCGGGCTTGCCGGTCTCGGGATGCTTTGATTGGTAGGTGATCTTTTTGCAGAAGTCGTTGCCCTTGCCGAAGACTTCGCGGCAGAGGTGGACGACGTCCTCGGCGTGGGAGTCGTCTTTGCAGAAGATGAGGGTCTTCGGGACGAGATTGCGGCCGGGGAAGAGCTGCGGGAGCGCGTCGCGGAATGCTTGAAGGACGGTGCGGATCTGATCCTTCACCACGACGGAGCGATCGAGCTCTTTCGCGGTGTAGGGAAGGTCGTCGTCCAGTTCTTCCCAGCGAAGCTTTCTTGTCTTCTTGTCGCGGCGATCGACGAAGAGGCCTTTCTCGATCGTGCCGCCCTTCTCGGTGACCTGCGTCTTGATGCGGTAAACATCGTAGCCGACATTGACGCCATCGGCGACGGCGCGCTCGTGCGGATACTCGCTGACGAGGTTCTTATTAAAGAAGCCGATCGCTTGTTTACCCGGCGTGGCGGTTAACCCGATGAGGAAGGCATCGAAGTATTCGAGGACTTGACGCCAGAGGTTGTAGATGGAGCGATGGCATTCGTCGGCGATGATGAAGTCGAAGGTCTCGATCGGAATCGCGGCGTTGTATTGCACGTCACGTGTTCGTTGATCGGCTGCTGCGATTTCGAAGCCGGACTTTTCGTCGAGGTCTTCCTGCAACTCTTCGCCGCGGAGCATGGCGTAAAGGCGTTGGATGGTGCAGATGGTGACACGGCAAACGCCATCGAGCTTGTTCGAGGTGAGGTGCTGGACGTTGTAGAGCTCGGTGAACTTGCGGCCGTCGGGGGTGACGAACTGCTGGAACTCGGCCATGGCCTGGCGTCCGAGATTGGCGCGATCGACGAGGAAGAGGACGTTGCGCGCGCCGGCATGCTTGATGAGCCGGTAGGTGAACGCGCAGGCGGTGAGAGTCTTGCCGGCGCCGGTGGCCATCTGGATGAGGGCGCGCGGCTGGGCTTCGGCGAAGGATTGCTCGAGGCCGCTGATGGCTTCGACGCGGAAGACGCGGACGTTTTCGCCGTTGTAGGGATACTTGAAGGGCATCTCCGCGAGTCGGCGGCGGAGTGTGTCGGGTTCTTCGAGCCACTTCGCGAGTGTCTCCGGTCGGTGAAAGGCGAAGACTCGACGCGAGCGCGGATGCGGATCGCGCTCGTCGCGGAAGTAGGTCTCGATGCCGGTGGACTCGTAGAGGAAGGGAAGATGGCCGGTTAGGGGGCCGCGAAGGAAATCGGGCAGGTTCTTCGCATATTGGCCTGATTGAAACGCGACTGTTGAAAGCGTCACGCCCGCTTTCTTCGCCTCGATAATGCCGACGGGTTTGCGATCGATGAGCAAAAGATAATCGCAGCGGCCTTCTTTCAATCGCACTTCGCGGATCGCGATCCCGCGCCCGGCGGAGAGGTCCAGTTGCTTATAATTCTGAATGACCCAACCGCACTCCTGAAGCAGCGCATCGATATTCTGCCGCGCAATTTCTTCAGGGGTAGGCATGACAGGGGACGCGTGGTTTTAGCCGTCGCGCGTCGAATTTCCCAGTGTAATCCGGTTTCCTCGCCAGCGCTGGCACCAAATTCGATTCCGCTACGCGCCTAGCCTGGCTCACCTGACTCCGCGTAGTAAAGCATTCGCCAGATCCGATCCATTTGTCCGCGCTCGATTACTTGCACCGGCGTGGAACCTTCGAAGGCCGGGTTCGGCTCCTTTAACCAGCGTCCGACTTCCTTTGGCTGCATCAGGCGCGCGAGCCCATCGAGCAGGCGGTCCATCTCGACAAACACTTTCCTGGCCGGCGCAGAAGGCTCCTTGCCACTCGCCCATTCCGCCACCGCTCGCGGGGAAAACCCAGTCATTCGGCTGAGCGTTTCCTGCCGCACGCCGAACCGATCCGTCATCTCGCGCACCGCGGGGCCATTCTCGTGCTTGATCACGAAATGTTTCGTGCCCGGGTTCGATTTGGCCGAAGCACGGGTCGGACGGCGTTTAGTTTTCTTCGCTTTCATTTTGTCAGCTTCGGATAATTCGAGTCTTTAACAAGCATTTCCTCATGCAGATATGCATACTCTTTTGCCTGCCTTTGTGCCGCTCATTCCAGCCCCAAGCGAGGATTTTGCGCTGCTGGAGGGTGGCGAAGAGCGTGAGAACATCAGGGGGAAGTGGCGTTTCTATCCGTCGAGACCCGAATTTTCCAGTGTAATCCGGTTTCCTCGCCGGTGCTGGCACCAAATTAAAGGATGAAGGCGGAAGGCAGAAGGATGTAGGAGGAAGGATGAAGGCGGAATGGCATGGTGTTTCCCAAGATTTACATCTGATTTATTTGGCGATATGATCCGAGATCGTGAGCACCGTGATTGAAATTCAGCAGGCTATCACCAAGCTTTCCCCAGCAGAACAACGCCGGCTGGCCCGCTGGTTTGAGGACGCGCTCGAAGATGCATGGGACGCTCAAATCGGGAAGGACGTCCAGGCAGGGCGCTTGGACGCTCTCCTCGCCCAGGCCGAAGCTGATATCGCGGCCGGCCGGGTGAAGCCCCTCGATGAAGTCCTTGGCGACGGCTGAATTCTGGCGGCATTTCGCCGCGTTGCCGATAGGCGTGCAGCAAACCGCGCGGAAAGCGTATCGCCTCTGGGTTCGCGACCCGCACCACAATTCACTTCGTTTCAAAAAAGTCGGTCGAGTCTGGGCCGTTCGCGTCTCTCGCGGCTATCGAGCGGTCGGTCTGCTCAAAGATGGCACGGTTTACTGGTTCTGGATTGGTCGGCATGACGAGTACGAGCACATTCTAGCAAGCCGCTAGAGATAACCAGAGGCTCATCTTGATCGCCGAGAGTTGATGCCCTCGTGTTCACGGCAAATCAGGTAGCGGGCAAGGCAGCGCCTTGCCCCTACCAGCGATCAGGCGTGACATGGGTGGCGCGGCGTCGTCAAGGTCACGAGCGGTCTCGCCGTTAAAACGAGACGAAATCTCCAAATAAGAGAGCAGAAAAATTATATGAACAAATCATTGATCGTACTGGGTGTGGCGGCGGCTGTCGTTATCGCGGGGGCGACGGGAGCGGCAGGCAGCGAAAAGAAGTCGGCCAACAAGAAGAAAGAAGTAATCTACGTGTCGTCGGAGCAGGCGACTTTCAAGGAAGCGATGCCAGGCGTTTCCATGGCGGTGCTCTGGGGCGACCCGGAGAAGGGAGCACACGGGACGTTTACCAAATTCACGCCGGGATACGATGCGGGCACCCACACGCACACCAACGACGTGTGGCTGGTCGTGATCAAAGGCGCTTATCTCTACAAGGATGATGCGGGCGAGAAGCGGGTGGGTCCGGGCGAGTTCATCTGGATCCCGGGCGGGCACAAACATTGGAGCGGCGGGGACAAGACGGAGGGAGCGCTTTTTTACCAGGGAGGCTCGGGAAAATTCGATCTCATACCGGCGAAGTAGGGCGGCGGGAAAGAAGGCCGCTGCGCCGAACGTCCAACGTCCAATAAACAGGGGCTACGGAAAAGGGCAGAAGGATGAATTAAGAATGACGAGTCCCGAAAGGAGAGCTGCGAATGGCGAATTTCGGCGGTGACACACCGCCGCTACAGAGGGCGGAGCGTGAAGCGCATTACGCGCTCTTTGCTGCCCGACGTTTGGTTCGATACCTGCCGGGTGGCTCGGCGGTCCGGCTGGTTGACGCTTTTTCTCTGGTTTCGAAGACGACACGCACCTGCGCGTTCAACACGCGCGCGACCCGGCGCAGCATGCTGAGAGAATGACCTTCGTAACCCGGGGATTCCAGCCGGCTGATTTGCTGTTGAGTAGTCTTGAGTTTCCGTGCGAGTTCCGTTTGCGAGAGGCCGGCCCGGTCGCGCAGGGCGGCGAGTTGCAGGGCTACGTCCCACGCTTCACCCGCCCGCTTGAAGCGCTCAGCGAAATCCGGGTCGCGGAGTTGTTTCTCCAGAAACAAATCAAAGTTTGTCTTGCTCATTACTCGTTTTTTTCTTTCCAGTCACGCATTCGCTCCCGCGCCGTGTCCAGATCGCGGGCCGGTATGGCCAGGGCTTTATTGCGAATGCCGTGAACGGCGACGATGCGGCGGCCCTTCCTGAAGAACCAGAGGACGCGGGTATTCAATTTGCCCACGTGTCGCAGTTCAAACAGGCCATCGCCAACCGACTTCGAAAGAGGTTCGCGATGATATTGCCGGTGGCGCAGTTTCGCGATACCAGCCATAACGGCAGCGAAGTCGTTCGGGTCGCTGGCCTTGAGTTTCAAGAGGAATTCTTCCACGGGCCGTCTTCCGGCTTTCGTCTCATAAAATTCTACCGTGAACTCCACCTAAGGCAACATCAATATTGATGTATTCTGGCGGGCGAGTTCTTCAGGGGTAGACATGAAGGGGGTATACGGCTGTCTTATCCGGCAGGCGCCGGGTTTTCCAGTGTAATCTGTTTTCCTCGCCAGCGCTGGCACGAAGTGTGGGCGGCGCAGCCGGCGGATCAATGATGTCCATCACTCGCTGTAAAATCGTCACGATAGCGGTTTCGTGAACATCAAGACGCTTCTTCAATTCCTTCTCGAGTGATGCGAGTTCTCGCGCGAGATCGTGTTTGTCACCAAGCAAAGCGCGCATTTTCAAAAACGCGCGGACCACAAAGACGCTCATTTGCACGGCCCGCCGGCTGTTCAGGACGTTCGCTGCCATGATTGCGCCATGTTCGGTAAATACCCACGGCAGATACTTGCGATGCTCGCCTCGGCCCGTCTTTAAGGTGCCAAATCGGTACCTTAGAGCTTCAGACTCCTGCCGGGTTAATTGAAATACGAAGTCTTTCGGGAAGCGGTCTCGGTTGCGCTTAACGGCGCGATTTAACGCCTTGGTTTCCACGCCGTAGAGCGCCGCCAGATCGCTATCGAGGATGACTTTTTGACCGCGGATTTCGCGGATCAGGTCGTCAATTCCCTGATCCGGGAGCGCTAGTTTCTTGGAGGGCATGTTGGGGGACATATGGGTTCTATCTCCCGACAGCTGGATGTGCCAGAGGAAACTCGGGAAGGGTGACTCCGAAAGCATTCGCCCACCACGGCGGGCAGGCTGTGCGGGTTTAGCGATACCGAACGCGCGCGACCGCTATGGCAACGACGATGACATTGTTATTTTCGCGTGATTGCTCCGCTCCTGGCCAATGGTTCGTCGGTCAGAAGATGCCACAGTGCGTGATTGATGAAGGTCAACTCGGTGCCTTGCTTGACCGCGCGCACGAAACCGGCCTTCTCCAGGTCGCGCAGATATTTTGTCGCGGTCAGCCGTTTGGCGATGCCCGCTTTCTCGACCAAACGGATCTTGCAATACGGCTGCTCGAAGATGAGCTCGATCAGTTCTTTGCTAAAGGTGCTCTTCGGCAGAACGCGTTTCGCCTTCTCCAGGGTTTGGGCAAGCAGGTCTATGATCACTTGTTTAACCGCGTTTAGTGTTCTGCGGACGGAAGCCGATGTAGGTCTTTTGTGGCGGAGGCGGACCCGGAAGCATTCAACGAACTGGTGAGTTAGCGATCTGTTCGGCTACGCTCAGGACAGGTTTTAGCGATTGTCCAACCGCGCTTGATGTCCCGCGGATGGAAGCCGATGCGCGGTTCTTGCGGCGGACGTGGACCCTACAGTAAACGGCGCGTGGTGACTGTGATGGTCAGACGCTTGCCACTCCGCGCAAGATCAAGCCGGCGGCGGTCGCCGGGTTTGCTAAACTTTCCGATGACCTGCTCGAGAGACATCCTGACGGTGGTCTGACCATCGATTGCGATGATGTCGTCACCCGATTGGAGCGCTGCTTCCGAAGCTGGTGAGTCCGGCATGACGGCTTTGAGCTGGAATTGGTTGTAGTGCTCGCCCGCGGAAACGATCTGGGCGCCGAGAAAGTCGAAGTACTCCGAGGGCCTGCTCAGTTCGGGATTCGGGATGAGTAAGAGCTGCTTCCGCGAGTAGTCGACGATTACCTTGAAGCGGTTCAGCGCTTCGCCACCGAGGACCCCGCCGACATCCGCGCTTCCAGCGTCGCCACTCGTCGTTGCGCTTGTCACCGGGCGCGAGAGCCGAAATGGACCAAGGGTCGCGGCGGCGAGTCTGGTGCGGTAGCCAGTCGTCTCACCGCCGATCGCCAAACCGAAGAGTGGCCGCTTCGGTGCATTCGCCTGGATCAATCGATGCCCATCAAGGAAGGCGCCCTTCAGTCCCAGGGATTCGAAACTGCCGGTATCGATTTCAACCAAGGTTTTGACCGATTCGCCCGTGGCGCCCTCCACCGTGATTTCGACCAGCGGGCTCTTGCCGCGGAACGTGATGGGAATCACGACTGCTTTGGGCGGGACGACGTAGGTCTCGGGCGCGAACAGTCGCACGCGCTTCGCCGCATAATCGAACTCGACCACGAACTGCGAGAAGAAACCGTATCCGAGAATGCCGTCCAGCGGTTGACCGATAAATGGCTGGAGCGGATCGAGCGGCGCCGAGACCATGGCGAGATTCTGAACGGGGACCGAGGCGAGTTTTGGTTGCACGTTTTCGACCTGGCCCATTTCGATGGCGCCACCCGGTTGTTCGATCACCTCGGGATTGAGGACATGTAATTTGAGCTCGCGCGTAATGCGCGCGTTGAGAATGTCGTCATCGGCTCCGGTATCCAGAATAACGGCCAGAGGCCTGGAGCCGTCGATGGTGACCTGCGCGACAGGCACGCGACCGAGAAGCAGCTTTAAGGGGAGTTCAGCAACCGGTCGCGGCGCGGGGGCGGTAGCTTCCGCGGGAGCCTGGGCAACAGCAATCGTTGCGGTCAGTAGGAGCAAACCTGCTGCCAGCGTGAAGTTGCGGGGGAACTTAATGTTTCCGGCCGATTGGGTCAGAAGTGAAAATTTTGATGAGAAGGACGCGCTCGAAGTAGTCATATGCAGCAACAGTAAGGGCGCGCCCGCTTACTGTATTGGACGGGCGCTTCGAATTGGACGGAGTTAGCGGCGCGTAATACGGGAACGGTACTGTCCCGGCGCCATCCCGGTAAACCGCTTAAAGGTGCGATTGAAATGACTTTGATCGCAAAATCCGGCTTCGACCGCGATAGTCGCGAGCGAACATTTAGCCGAGACGAGCTGCTCTGATGCCCACCGCATTCGGAGTTCTCGCACAAACTCGCCAATCGTCCGGCCGTAGCAGCCATGGAACGCTCTGCATAGATGGACTGGATGAACGCCGATACACTTCGCAATCTCAGTAATGGAGAGCCGCTCATGGAACCGCTCGCACAATAAATCGCGACATTGCCGGGCTGAATCCGGCAGTGTGTCGGCAGTTCTACCGCTTTGCTTGCGAAGGCATTCCCCCAGCAGTTCAAGCACCAACCCCTGAATGATAAGCTCCGCGGCGGTATCTCGCCGGTGGAACTCCCGATAGATTCGCGTGAGAGCGAACACGCTGGGTCCGCCGTCGTGAACAGCGGAGATCAGTCGCAATTTTTGGAAGAGCGATGACGCAGGGCTGGCCAGTTCGAGGTTGAAGCAGCGGACTGGCTGCCCATCGAATCGGTTCCGGTGTTGCTCTCCAGCCGGATGCACCACCAGCGAACCCGGGTGGCAGAGATATCTCCGTCGACCGGATACTTCCTGATATTCTCCGGCCAACACCAGGCAAAAGTATGCATTGGCATGTTCATGCGTACTCAGGTGGGATCCCGCAGTATAGGTCGATTCCGCGAGCGTTGCCCCTTCGACGGTCCGCGTTCTCAAGATCTCACCGTGAATTTGGGACGAGGACATCGCGGAAAAATTACGGCATTGTTCGACAGACTACGGAGCGGCTAATTCAACGACCCTTCATTGGAGTCTTCAGTGGATTGGATGCAGCAAACAGGGCCGTTGGATTCAATCATTTAGCGAGCCGGTGACTTAGTGATCCATTCGACTACGCTCAGGACAGGTTTTAGCGAATGTTCAACCGCGCGTAGCGTCGGCAGTCAGCTCACGCCGCG
>DASVJK010000027.1:0-12059 GCA_036385955.1 Chthoniobacterales bacterium
ATCTTGTCATTTATGTCGTAGCGGACAACCCAATCGGCGAGTCGTCCTATTTTCACGATAGCAAGAAATGGCTGGTGCGCTCACCCGAGCGCAGGCTTATCCGCTCCGAGTCGTTAGAGTACTATGATGGCGAAGAGTAAAGCCGCGAGAATCGATTCGAAAGGCGCCAACATACGACGAGTGAGATACAGCGTAGCCATGAGTTTGGATGGCTTCATCGCGGGTCCGAACGGTGAGTTCGACTGGATCGTGATGGACCCCACCATTGACTTCGCGGCCTTCTCTAAGGAGTTCGACACAGTTCTTATGGGACGACGGACCTTCGAGGTGGTCCGCCGGGGAGGTGCAGGCCCGATGGATGGAATGCAAACGATCGTGTTCTCGCGGAGCCTGCGCCAAAGCGATCACCCGGCAGTGACGATTGCGTCTGATGTCGCCGAGACAGTCGCAGCCTTAAAGGCGAAACCGGGAAGGGACATCTGGCTCTTTGGTGGCGGAGGGCTGTTCCGAAGCCTGCTGGACGCGAATCTCGTTGACCTCATCGAAGTCGCTGTCGTGCCGATACTCCTTAGCCAGGGTGTGCCGTTGTTGCCCGCCGGGGCGCGCTCGCCTTGCTTGCGGCTAACCGGAAGCAAGATTTTGCCGAGCGGGATTGTCTCGCTCACGTATGCGCTGCATAATGGCGCTGCCTGATCATCCCGCTCCCTCGAGCGCGGGCTTATCCGCTTCCAGAGCCTAGACTACTATGACGGAGAAGAATGAATTAGGAAAGCAGGAAATAAGGAATGCGATCCTCGTCTCTTCCTGCTTTCCTATTTTCCTGATTCGATCCAATAGAGCCGCTTCCTTTGGCTCCCACGGACCCCATTAATATCTTGCTTTTGGAAGCAAATTTTTTTCTACTGCAACGTCAGGGAAAATAGAGGGTGAACGTGAGAAATATCAACCGAGGAATAATTTATGTGGCCTCCAAAATTCAGCGATTGCATTGAAGCTTGTAATGTCGCACGGCGCCGGTGTGAACGGCTGGTCACGGCCGGGCTTGCCCAGCCTGATGTGAACACGGTCACGCAGGTGATTGTTGTTGCGCGTGATGTGGCAAGGATTGCGACACTGACCAGTCAATTGCTCGAGCGCGGCTCGAAATACGCCTACCCGATCTGCGATGTTTGTGCGAGGGCTTGCGAGGAATTGGCCAAAGCAGCCGCCAAGCATTCGAAGGTTGAGGCATTCTCCCGTTGCGCCGACGCTTGCCGCAAGTGCGCCGAGGAATGCGCCAAGCTGGCCAAACAGAAAAGAAAAGCCTGAGCCACGAATCTACGCGCTCACGTGAGCGCAGACGTCCCGTTCCTATTTTCCTAGTTGTGTCCGATCGACCATCGCGCTCTCAGAACTTTCCAAGTTCCCGGAACCAGCGAAGCGCGCGTCGCACCTCTGACATTTTCAACTGGTGCTGGCCGTCGAAGCGCTCGAGGCGCACGCGTTTGAAGCCGCTGCGTTCCAACGAGATTTTGACGAGATCATGGCTTTGCGGCGTAGCAACGGTGTCGCCCGTTCCGCTGCTTAGCCAAACTGGCACTTCGAGAAAACCTCGACCCGGCTGATAGATCTTGTAGCTCTCGCTCAAGCGGTCCTCGTTGATACCGCTAAGAAAAAATCCGCAGATCCTGACGGACCCGGTTTTGGCCAGCATGGCGCCCAGGATGCCACTCCGCTTCGAGCCGCCGGAGAAGCCCGCGAAAGCCAGCGGCCATTTGGCTGATTGAGGCCAGTCCTTCCGCACCGCCTCCAGCGCTGCCGCCAGCATCGCGAGTCGCCACTGAGTCGAATCGATGCGCGGGCTGATCGTGGCGTCCGAGGCGAGAACGACCCAGCCTTCTTCGGTCGCCGGCCGGCGATACAATTCCGCGTCCATCACGCTCGTGCGATTAAAGTCACTCGTAGATGTGACCACCAGAATGGGCCAGCGGCGCGCGGGATCGAACCCGGGCGGAAACATCAAAACTGTGCGGCCTGTGTCCACTTTTGGGTTGCCACCTTCCGCGGCGAGGTCCTGGAACGATTTCGCGACCGCGAAGCGAATCTCCACCATTCCCCCGCCCTGCACCGGTTTTCCCGCAAGCGTTGCGCCATCGCTCACTCGACGCAGCACTAACGAAAACAAAATCAAACCCAGGATAGCGGTGCCGCGCACGGATCTCGTCATCTGGATAATGAATCGAATTCAGGCGCGATTGTCCAAGGGCGAAAGTCAGACACGACGAAAAGTCGCGTTTGCCTGCACGAGATCGCCATCACGTGCGTGCACGATATTTGACAGGCCGCATAATTTGAAGCCGCGGCCGGCGAGGAATTCGTTCATCTCCCAGAAAAGCCAGGCGCCCGCATAGAGCTGCTCGAAAAAAATCTCGGTGTAAATAACCCGGACGCGATCCAGCACAGTTACTCCACCGGTAAGGACGAAGCGTTCGGCGCCCTGAAGGTCGAGCTTGAGGAGATCGACCGTTTCCAAACCCTGCTCTTCCATCAAGGCTGGCAGCGTCATCGTGGGCACTTGCACCGTTCGTGCGACACGAAGATCGCGACTGAACCACTCGGTGTTGCGCGGATCAATCGGCAGCAGCGAGCTCGAGGCCTCCGACCGATTGATTTCAAATTGCGCCTCGCCATTCTTGTCGGACAGCGCAGCGGAGACGACAGAAATACCGGGCTTCCCCGCATATCGCGCGCGCAACTCTTCCGCCAGATCCGGGATGGCCTCGACCAGGACGAGCCGGTCCGGTCGATGCAACTGGAGAAAGGCATCGGTGAAGGATCCACGGTTCGCGCCGCCATCGATCACAGAACGATATTCCAGCCGCGGGAGATGCCGGAGGTTTCGGAAGGCGCGCCGGTACTGCTTATCCAAGAGCGACCTGACTTGCTGGCCCAGACGTGCCATGAGATCGCGTTTGGATTCGGAACGAGCGTCCGTGCCGGTGGGTGGTTTCATCGACTGCAACTGAACTGCCGGCACGACGCCGCCTGCGAACTGTTACACAAGGACCACAACCGAGTCACCATGAAATACCTTGCAACTTCGCCCGATGGGCAGATGCTTTACTGTTATATGAGTCTACTGGCCCTCTTGTCGAATTTCGGCGGACCGGACCTGATCATCATCCTCCTGATCATCCTCGTTCTATTTGGCGCGAAGAAACTGCCGGAGCTGGCACGCGGAATGGGCTCGGCCATCAAGGAATTCCAGAAGGCCAAGGATGAATTCAGCGACGAGTTGCATTCTTCCGGCAAAACCGATGCCGCAAAAGTCCAACCAGATGTCCGCACCCCGGAAGCAACAATTCCGCGGATTGAAAACACGGCCGCTGCGTCAACTCCGAGTGAACTCCGGCGTGATCCAGACCAGGCTCGAGTCCCCGGGGACAAAATCGATCAGGTCTAGCCTTGCGGCTATTGACGTGTGCCCGGCGTTGCGACACAGTCGCGACTCGCGCGTGACAGTTTGCGGCGAACCTACCGCCTTAGCCACTTAAGTTCCATGTCCGAGCCTGACCTCCGCACCCGTATTAAAGAAATGTTAGTGAAGAATTTGATGTTGCAAACGACTGCCGATCAGATCGGCGACGATCTGCCGCTCTTCGGCCCCGGCGGCCTGGGACTCGATTCCATCGACGCGCTCGAACTCGCCGTCAGCATGGAAAAAACTTTCGGCGTCGGCGTCCCTAATTCCGAGGTCGCGGCCAAAGCGCTTCGGACCGTGAACACGATTCACGATTACATTCTCGAGAAGCGCGCCGCTGCGTCATAGGTGGATGGCGCGGTTTCTCGCGCGTTGTCGAAATCAACACGGCTGCGCCGCAACATTACTTGCCATCAAGCGGCGGAGCGCTCGATCCACCGCTATCGCCCGCTGCTTGTTCGTGGATCTTTGTCATCGGTCGTGTTCGTCGCGTTGATCGCGTCGATGAGTTGGCGGAAGCGGCCGAAGCTTTGGCGATGAGGAGTGATAACGAGTCGCGGCAAATCCCAGATCTCGGGCTCGTTCTTCTCCTGGCGGAGCGCGCTGCACTGGATGATCTCGCCCGTTCGCACGATATCGGAGAATTCCTGATTTAATTCTACGAGCCCAGGGTTGGAAAGCTTTCGGTTGATGCGAATGACGAGCTGTTCGCCGACCCAGCGCGAAGATTGATAGACACTGTAGAAGTGGAGGATTTCCTGCACGGCCTCGGCAACGTTCGGCACGATCTTGAAGAGGTGGAAATCTTCTGATTCGACGTACCCGAACTGGAAGAGGTGCTCAGTCAGAAACTTCATCCAGGTCTGCCAGTAGGTGCCATCGGGCTGGTCGAGCAACACCACCGGAATAATCCGGGCTTTGCCTGTCTGCATGAGGGTGAGCACTTCGAAGCCTTCGTCCATCGTGCCGAAGCCGCCGGGGAAAAGCGCAAAGGCGTGGGTTTCTTTCACGAAGTTGAGTTTGCGCGTGAAGAAGTAGTTGAAGTTGATGAGCTTTCTGTCGCCTTCGATGGTGACGTTCGCGCGCTGCTCGAAGGGGAGGCGGATGTTCAGACCGAAGCTGTTCTCCCGTCCCGCTCCTTTCTGCGCCGCGCCCATGATCCCTTCGCCGCCACCGGTGATGACCATGTAATTGTGCGCGACCATTTGGCGCGCGAACTCTTCTGCGACGTTGTACTGCGCTTCACTGGGAGGCGTCCGGGCCGAGCCGAAGACGCAGACTTTTCGGAACTGGCGGTAGCGCGAGAAAATTTTCGCCGCGTAACGCATTTCCTTCAGGGACCGGTTCATGAGCTTCAGGTCGCCGGTACCCATTTTATCACGCGCCATCTTGAGCGCGGTGATGATCATCTCTTCGATCAGCTCCGGAGATTTTTCCGCGCCCCAATCGGCCACGAGCTGGCGCACGCGTGCGTCAAAAGGCGGATCGATCAATGATTGCCGGCGCGCCGGTTGATTGTGCGTCGCGCCTGCCGTGAAATCTTCCACCGGAGAGTTTCAGCTACGGGATGCACGAGCGCACGAGGAAAGTTGGATGGATCGTGCGCGCCGCAGCGGCGTGGACTTTTTTTGACATCGAGCGCGGAGCGCTCGATCCACCCCGCCGTCCGGCTGTCGGCGATCTACTTTAAGAGATCGGCGAGGATTTCGTGGGTATGGCGGATTGGCAGCGAGTAGTGACCGGCTCCGTCGACCAGATGAAATTCGCAATTCGGGAGACGCGTGGCGATTTGCTTCGCGAGCTGGAAGGAGAAGGTGCGGTCTTTTTTCCCGTGCCAAAGCCGAACAGGCACACGCACGTCTTCCAGCGAAAAACCCCAAGGCTTCGCATAGATCTCGGCATCGGTCATCACGCCCGCGGCGGATGAGCGCCACGCCTGGCGCGCGCTTTCGAAGCAAGCCTCAAAGGATTTCGAGTCGCGCAAAACATTCGCGTCGCAGGGCTGCAGGATTTTGAGCAGAAGCGGGCGGAAGCGAATAGGCAGCTTCATTGATGCGAATGGCCGCGCGATGTGAAACAGAACCCGCAACAATCCTGGTCGCGATCCGCGCAGCGCGAGCAGCCGATTGTAGAGCGCGAACAAGCCGCTGCGGTCCTCGAGTTCGGCGATCGGTGGAGCGCCGCTCACGACTGCAATCGCCTCCACTCGCTCAGGGATCATCCAGGCAGCGACGTAGGCATAGGGCGCGCCGCCGGAAATCGCGAGGATCTTGAACTTATCGATCTGCAAATGCGCGGCGAGTTCACACAGCAACGGCGGCCAATCAAGCAGCGTGCGGTTCGGATGGAACTTCGAGTCGCGAATGCCCGGGCGATCCGGCGAGATGATGCGCAGACCGAGTTTCCTCGCCGCTTCATCCGTCAGCTCCGCCATCGTGCGCGAGCTCGGCCAGCCGTGGCAGAAGAAGACCGGCGCACCGTTCGGATCTCCGTATTCGTCGAACGCGATTTGCGCACCAGTTTCGAGCTCAAGAATCTGTGTCTCGCCGTTCACGCAATAATGTAGCGGCAGTCCATGGTGGTCGCATTCGGTCGAAATCAGCGCTTTTCAAGCGCCCGCTTCATTTGGATAATCGCTCTCGACATGCGCACACCGGCCATCCGCGATTCGAATTAACTTATATGAGCGAGTATTCACACCCAAGGCACGGAAAGATTTCCGTCCATGGCGATGGAGTGGGGGTTCCATCGCCCGATGCAGTTGAGAGGCGGGCACGAGAGATCGCGATGATCGCGGAACGTGACCCGGATGAATTCACGGACGCGGATTGGGACCAGGCACGCCGGGAGTTGCTTGGCGCCCTGGGGCCGACCGCCCCCGAGGAAACCGAGGAGAACGCCGAAGCGGTCGAGGAATGGAACGTCGTTGCCTCATCGACCGGCCATCGTGCGCCTCGCGTGGAAGACGATGAAAACATCGGCGAGCAACTAGTGAGCGACGGAATCGAGGAAGCGGTGCACGACCAGATGCTGGAAGCCCGCAAGGAAGAGCTCGAGCAGGAAGGCTGATTTTGTTGAAGGCGATTGATCCACTCGTGGCCGAGGTATTCGCCAGGCAGGGCGAGGTCCGGGCGACAACGCTGACGTCGCGAAGCCGCTCCCGGAGCTTAATCGAACAATTTCGCCAGGTCCGGGACTTCAGCACTCGTCTTTGCCGTAGTCTCGAACCGGAAGATTACGTCGTGCAATCGATGCCGGACGTGAGTCCGACGAAATGGCATCTGGCGCACACGAGCTGGTTCTTCGAGACCTTCGTGCTGAAGGTTTGGATGCAACGATATCGCTCGGAAGTGCCGCAATACGCCTACCTCTTCAACTCCTACTACAACGCCGCCGGCGACATGCACCGGCGCGATCTTCGCGGATTGATCTCGCGGCCGACCGTGGCCGAAACCTACCGCTTTCGGCAATCGATCGATCAGTGCGTGGTCAAATTGATCGAGGATGCCGACGATGCGCTGCTAGCGGAAATCGAACCGGTCCTCACGCTCGGCGTGCATCATGAGCAACAGCACCAGGAATTATTGGTCACCGACATCAAGCATGTCTTCTCCCAGAACCCGCTCTACCCAATCTTTCAGCCCAACGCAGCTGAACGGGAAACCGGCAAAATCACGCCGCAGCATTTGGTCGAGTTCGATGAAGCGATCGTCATGATTGGCCACGACGGTGCCGGATTTTTCTATGATAACGAAGGACCGCGGCACCGCGCGCTCGTGCCCGCGTTTTCGCTCTCGAATCGCCTGATCACAAACGGCGAGTATCTCGCTTTCATGGAAGCGGGCGGATATACACGCCCAGAATTCTGGCTTTCGCTCGGCTGGACCACGGTGAACGAGCAGCGTTGGCAGGCGCCGCTCTACTGGGTGCAACGCGACGGCGCCTGGTGGAATTTCACCCTCTCCGGTTTTAGACTCCTGAACGAATCCGAGCCCGTTACCCACGTGAGCTATTTCGAAGCCGACGCTTATGCGAATTGGGACGGCGCGCGTCTCCCGACTGAATTTGAATGGGAACATGCCGCCTCCGAGTTGCCCATCGAGGGAAACTTCGTCGACGCGCAACGCTTTCATCCCGCGCCGGCTCTCAGCACGAATGGCGAGAACGCGCTTCTCCAAATGTTTGGCGATGTTTGGCAATGGACGCGCAGTGCGTATCTCCCCTACCCCGGTTATCGTGCGGTGCCCGGCGCGCTGGGCGAATACAACGGCAAGTTCATGTGCAATCAGATGGTCCTCCGCGGCGGGTCGTGTGCCACCTCGCGCAGTCACATCCGCCCGACCTACCGGAATTTCTTTCAGCCGGAAAAACGCTGGCAGTTCACCGGCATCCGGCTGGCCCGCGATCCAGCATGAGTGGCGGGCCCGGTCGGGTCAACGTGCTCGATCTCGAGCCGGTCAGTGAGGATTTTCTCGCCGAAGTCGTTGACGGGCTCTCCAGTTCGCCGCGATCACTCCCGTGCAAGTTTTTTTACGACGAGCGCGGCACGGAGTTGTTCCAAAAAATCTGCGACCTGCCGGAGTACTACATCACCCGCACCGAGACCGAGCTCTTGCGGCGCCACGGCGGCGAAATGGCCGAATCAATCGGCGCGAACGCGGAGCTGATTGGCTTCGGGACCGGCGCCGGCGTGAAGACCCGGATGTTGCTCGAACATCTCGAGAATCCGATCGCCTACGTCCCGGTGGATATTTCCAAGCAGCGGCTCACGGACTCTGCCGCGGAGTTGAGCCGCGCCATGCCCACGCTCGAGATCCTGCCGGTCTGCGGCGATTACCTCCAGCCGCTGCAATTGCCGAAATCGCTCCGCAAGCCCGATCACGTCGCCGTCTATTTTCCCGGCTCGACCATCGGAAATCTGGAACCGGACATCGCCACGGATTTTCTCCGGCGCGTTTGCCGGCTCTGCGGCAAGAGCGGCGGACTCATCATCGGCGTCGATCTCCAGAAGGACCGCGCCGTTCTGGAAGCTGCTTATAACGACAGCGCTAGCGTAACGGCGGAATTCAATTTGAATCTTCTCGTTCGGGCGAACCGCGAGCTCGGCGCAGACTTCGATCTCCCCCTCTGGCGACATCAAGCGATTTACAACGAGCGCCACGGTCGCATTGAGATGCACCTGATCAGCGAAGCGGAACAGACGGTTCATGTCGGCGGCGAGCAGTCTCATTTTTCGCGCGGCGAAAAAATCATCACGGAGTTTTCCTACAAGTACACGCAGGAAGGGTTCGCCCGCCTCGCCGTTTCGGCCGGTTTCCGCCTCGCGCGCGTTTGGACCGATCCGCAGCAGTTGTTTGCCGTTTTCCATTTCACCGTGGCAGAATAGCCGCCGGTGAGTGCGCTCGTTCAGCTTCGCGGCGTTAGCAAAACGTTCGGCGCCGCCGCTGCGCTCCATCGCTCCGACATCTCTTTCGAGCGGGGAAAAACCACGGTGCTGATCGGGCCGAGCGGTTGCGGCAAGTCCACGCTTTTGCGTTTGATCATCGGCCTGCTCGAACCCGATGGCGGAACGATTCACTTTGACGGCGCGCCGATCACTTTCGCAAACATTGCATTGCTTCGGCGACGGATCGGTTACGTCATTCAAGATGGCGGTTTATTCCCCCATCTCACCGCGCGTAAGAATGTTCTCCTTATGTCGACGCACCTGAAACGGCCGACAGCAGAGATGGATCAGCAACTTGCGGAGCTCTGCGCATTGACGCGCTTCCCGCAAGGGGCACTCGATCGGTATCCCATCGAACTTTCGGGCGGTCAGCGTCAGCGCATCAGTCTCATGCGCGCATTAGCGCTTTCGCCGGAGCTGCTCCTGCTCGACGAACCGCTGGGCGCGCTCGATCCGCTGGTTCGAGCCGCACTGCAGAAAGATCTGAAAGAAATTTTTGCGCGGCTGAAGCAAACCGCCATCCTCGTCACTCACGATCTGGCCGAAGCCGCGTACCTCGGCGACGAAATCGTGCTCATGAATGAGGGCCGCGTCGTGCAACTCGGAACGTTGGAGGATCTGCGCACGAAACCGGCGAGCGAGTTCGTGACCGAGTTCATTAACGCACAACGAGGACTCGCGCTCGCATGAGGGGAATCAGGAAAGCAGGAAAAAAGGAGAGTGGGAGGGGCCTTTGTGCCGCGACATCTCGAACCTCTTGTCGCTTCCTCCTATCTTTCTTTTCCTGCTTTCCTGCTTTCCTGATTGTTTTCTCGTCTGGCTCCGCCTCTGCCGACCCGATCATCATCGGCTCGAAGAAATTCACGGAATCATACGTTCTGGCGGAGATCGCGAAACGAGCGGTCGAGGACGCGGGGAGCCCAGCGGAACACCGTCAGGGAATGGGAGGGACTATCATTCTTTGGGAAGCGCTTCGGACCGATCAAATAGGATTCTATCCGGAGTACACCGGCACGATCGGCGAGGAAATCCTCAAAGCGTCACCTTCCATTTCCCCTACGGAGATGCGAGCTCGGCTCGAAAAATTTGGAGTCGGCATGACGGGCGAGCTTGGTTTTAACAATACTTACGCGCTGGTCATGCAGCGATCTACGGCGGAGCGATCGCAAGTTCATAAGATCAGCGATTTGCGAACCCATCCGGAGCTCAAATTCGGCCTGACCCACGAATTTCTCGATCGTAGGGACGGCTGGCAGCCGCTCGCGGAAAAGTATCAACTCCCAACACAGAATTTTTCCGGAATCGATCACGGTCTCGGCTACGCAGCCCTTCGGAGTGGTTCGATCGACGTCAAAGATGCGTACTCGACCGACGCGAAGATCGGCGAGAACGATCTGGTCGTGCTGGAAGACGATCTTCAGTTCTTCCCGCAGTACAAAGCCGTCTTTCTCTATCGGTTGACGCTGCCAGCGAAAGTGATCGCGGTTCTGCGAAAGCTCGAAGGCACCCTGGACGAAAACCGGATGATCCAGCTGAACGCGGAAGCGGAGCGAACCAAAAACTATGCGCGCGCGGCCGATTTGTATTTTCAAAACAGCGCCTCATCGCGCCAAACGCGAACCGGCGAATCTCTCGCGCACAAGCTGATCCGATGGACCTCGCGACATCTCGAGCTGGCCGGCATCTCGCTTCTGCTTTCAATCATCGTGGGCATCCCACTCGGGATCGCAGCCAGCCGCGGCGGGGCAATGGGCCAGGCGATTCTGGCAGTGACAGGCGCCGTGCAGACCATCCCATCATTGGCGCTGCTCGCCTTGCTCGTTCCCGTTCCGTTTTTCGGAATCAGTCCGCGCACTGCCATTGCCGCTCTTTTTCTTTACGGACTGCTCCCGATTGTTCGCAACACCGCGACCGGTTTGCAGGACATCGCGCAGCCGGTCCGCGAGTCGGCGATCGCGCTTGGTCTCGAACCATCCGCGCGCCTTTGGAAAATCTATCTGCCGATCGCGTCGCGCACGATCCTCGGGGGAATAAAAACGAGCGCGGTCATTAACATCGGGACAGTCACGCTCGCCGCGCTCATCGGCGCCGGCGGTCTCGGCGAACCAATCTTGAGCGGTCTGAACTTGAACGATCACGCCACGATCCTACAAGGCGCAATCCCCGCGGCAGTTCTCGCTCTCCTGGTCCAATGGAGTTTTGACTTGCTCGACCGGGTCTTGATTCCAAAGGGCTTGCGTCTGTAGGTGGATCGAGTGCTCCGCGCGCGATGTCATTATTTCCCGGCTTCGCTGGCATTGCTAGCATCGAGCGCTCCGCGCTCGATCCACCTTCGCCAGCCGCTATTCGTGTGCGAAAATGAGGAATGCCGATCGCATCGATCAATCCGGCAACCGGCGAAACGCTGAAGCAATTTAGCGTACTCGATCCGGGGCAAATCGAAGAGAGACTCGCGAAGGCTGCGCACGCGTTCGAACGGCACCGTCGAACATCGTTCGCTCAGCGCGCGGAGCAGATGCTGGCTGTTGCGCAATTGCTCGAGAAGGAAAAGGAACGACTCGCGCGAATCATGACGCTCGAAATGGGAAAGCTCCTGCGTGCGGGAATCGAGGAGGTAATGAAATGCGTGCGGGGTTGCCGCTTCTATGCGGAGAACGCCGAGCGTTTTCTCGCCGATCAATCTATTCCGAACGATGCAGCGCAAAGCTCCGTGCGCTACGAACCGATCGGTGCCGTGCTCGCGATCATGCCGTGGAATTTCCCTTTCTGGCAGGTGTTCCGTTTCGCGGCCCCGGCGTTAATGGCAGGCAATGTAGGCCTCCTCAAACACGCCGCGAACGTTCCGCAATGCGCGCTGGCGATTGAAGATATTTTTCTACGCGCGGGATTCGAGGAAGGCGTTTTTCAGACATTGTTCATCGAGACGGAACAGACGCGCAGCCTCATCGACGATTCACGCGTGAAAGCAGTCACACTCACGGGCAGCGAGCGCGCTGGCAGCGAAGTAGCGAGCGCCGCCGCGCGTCAAATCAAGAAGAGCGTTCTCGAATTGGGCGGCAGCGACGCGTTCATCGTCATGCCTAGTGCTGACCTCGGAGCGGCGATTACAACCGGCGTCACAGCGCGCACCATTAACACCGGTCAATCCTGCAT
>DASVJK010000028.1:0-29633 GCA_036385955.1 Chthoniobacterales bacterium
ATGAGTGGTGAAAAGTTCGCCGCCCGCCGCGGAAATCTTGATGCCGATCTTATCGTTAGGCGAAACCAGTGAGCCCCAGGCGCGCGCGAGATCCGGCTGGGCGGTAACGGCCAGCACGAGTCGGTTCAGCATCGCGTGCACGACCGATGGATCGGTCCGGTAATCCTTGATTGCGGCCGAATCGTGTACGGAGTAAACGATCGAGCGGTCGGGGATTGCTTGCGCGCTCTGCGCAAGTGTCGACGCGACGCCGCAGAAAAAAACCAGAGCTAAGATTCGAATCAGCAAGATATTGATCGGTGGAAACGGACTTTATGAGCGGTAACGCAATTCACAACTCCGCGGCCATCACACACCTTTACGTCCACATTCCCTTCTGCGCGCGGATTTGCCCATACTGCGTTTTCTATAAAGAGCGCGCCGACAGATCCCAAACACAGCGATTCTGCGAGGCGCTTCTCTGTGAAGTGGATGAGCGGCGTACCCGCTTGCGGGTAGCACCGGAGACCATTTTCATCGGCGGCGGGACACCCACAGCGTTGACCATGTCGCAGCTCGGGTACCTACTGGGTGGTTTTCGGGATCGTCTCGATATTTCCGCGATACGCGAGTGGACGGTGGAAGCAAATCCGGGCAGCGTTTCGCCTCGCAAAGCCGAATTGCTCCGGAGTCTGGGAGTGAACCGAATCAGCCTTGGCGTCCAGTCCTGGGATGATGAATTGCTCAAGCTGCTTGGCCGGGGACACAACGCCGCCCAAGCCGAAGCTTCGCTCCACATCTTGCGCGACGCCGGGTTCACGAATGTGAATATCGACCTGATGTTCGGCCTCCCCGGACAGACGCTGGCGCAGTGGGAGGCCACATTGAAGAAAACCGTAGCACTCGGCACGGAACACATCTCGACCTACTGTTTGACCTACGAGGAAGGCACGGAGTTTTTCGCGCGACAAGTCCGGGGCGAATTCCGTGAGGACCCCGACTCGGATGCGCGTTTTCTCGAGAGTGCGATGCGGCTCCTCGAGAGCGCCGGCTTCGAACATTACGAGATCTCAAACTACGCGCGCGACGGATACGCCTCATCGCACAATCGTGGATATTGGGCGGGCGAGGATTATCTGGGGATTGGGCCAAGCGCGTTTTCCACAGTGGGCTTGAAGCGATATCAGAACGTCTCAGATTACCGCCGTTATTCGGACCTCGTTCTTGCCGGCTGCTCCCCCATCAGTTCGACGGAAATACTCACCGCTGAGATCAAGCGTGGGGAAAGAATCGCGCTTTCTCTCCGTACCGTACGCGGCATTCCATCCGTGGAGCTGAACCAGTGGCCAAACGAACGCCGCGAATTCGAGGAGCTCGGCTTGCTGCGCGAAGTGGAAGGAAATTGTGTTCTAACTCGACGAGGAAAACTTCTCGCCGATTCCGTCGCGGAAGCATTTATCTGAACTCCGCGCAGGACAGTGACTCATACCGCGCCATACCTGCGGTTCCGGCGGCCAAAATCTTCCACCGCATCGAAAAGGTCCTTCTTTGTAAAATCCGGCCAGAGCTTCGGGGTGACGTACATCTCTGTGTAGGAAAGCTGCCAGAGAAGGAAATTCGAGAGGCGCATCTCCCCGGAGGTGCGGACGAGCAAATCCGGATCGGGATAATAGCGCGTGTAGAGATGCTTGCTGAACATGTCTACGTCGATCATCGCCCGATCGATGTGGCCGGAATCGATCTGACGCAGCAGGCTTTTGATGCCATCGATGATCTCAAGGCGGCCTCCGTAACTAAGGGCCAGAATGAGTGTCAACCCGGTATTCCCTGCTGTGCGTTCGATGGAATCGTGCAGCTGTTTCTGGCAACCCGCCGGCAGGTCGGTAAGACGTCCAATGGCCTGCAGCCGGACATTTTTTTCGAGCAACTCAGGAGTTTTTTCTTTCAAAAAACGCTCGAGTAGTCGCATGAGCGCGAAGACCTCCGACTTCGGTCGTTGCCAGTTCTCCGCCGAAAATGCGTAAAGAGTCAGGAATTCGACTTTCAGTTCGCCGCACGCCTCCACACAAGCGCGCACTGCATCCGCGCCTTTTTCGTGGCCTTTGATGCGTGGCAATCCGCGGTTCCGCGCCCAACGGCCATTGCCGTCCATGATGATCGCGATGTGGCGAGGGACTAATCTAGTGATCGCCGCCATAGCTTGAGTTAGAGAATGATTGTCTCGTTCCGCGTCGGACCGACGCTGACGATTCTTAACGGAGCCCCGGTTAATTCCGCTATCGATTTTACGTAACCTCTTGCCGCAGGAGGCAGATCCGACATTTGTTTTGCTGATGGCGTAGATTTTTTCCAGCCCTGAAAATCCCGGTAGATCGGTTCGCAATTCTCAAGTTGGGTGGCATCACAGGGCGGGACCGCGAGGCGCTTTCCATTCAGGCGGTAGGCGACGCAGACCCGGATCGGATCGACGCCGTCAAGCCCGTCGAGATTCGTCACAGCGAGTTCGTCGATACCGTTGATCATCGTCGCATAACGCGTCGCCACCGCGTCAAACCAGCCGCAACGCCGCGCCCGGCCAGTGGTCGAACCGAACTCCCGCCCCATCTCATGAAGCATTTTGGTCAGCGTGGAATCTTCCGTCGGCAGTGCTCCCTCGCCCACCCTCGTCGTGTAAGCCTTCATCACTCCGAGAACCAAATCCATTCGATGCGGCGGCACTCCGGAACCGGTGCAAGCGCCGCCCGCCGTCGTGTTCGAGGAAGTGACATACGGATAGGTTCCGTGATCGATATCGAGAAACGTTCCCTGCGCGCCCTCGAACAAAATCTCCTTTCCGCGCTGCAGCGCGCGATGGAGATAGACGACGGTGTTGGAAACGAACGGCCGCAATTTCCGGCCAGCCTCGAGATACCGTTCGTTGACCTCCCGATAGTTGATGGCCTTCGCACCAAGTGCGTGGAGGATGCTGTTATTTTCGCGGACCTTCGCCTGCAGCTTTTTCGAAAACAACACGGGCTGCATCAAATCCGACATCCGCAGACCTGTGCGGGCGGCTTTGTCGCCATAGGCCGGACCGATCCCGCGCTTCGTCGTGCCGATCTTCGCACGACCTTTCCGCAGCTCGCGTTGTTCATCGAGCGACCGGTGATAGGGCAAAACAAGATGTGCGCAATCACTGATCAATAAATTCTTCCCGATCTCGACCTGGAGCTTGCGCAGCCCTTCGATCTCAGCGACGAGCGCGATGGGATCGATCACGACGCCGTTGCCGATCACGCAGACTTTTCCGCGCCGCAGAATTCCGGACGGGATCAGATGGAGAATGTATTTCGCGCCGCGATGGATAACGGTGTGACCCGCGTTATTACCCCCCTGGCTGCGCACCACGATGTCTGCCTTTCCGGCAAGGACATCGATGATTTTTCCTTTGCCCTCATCGCCCCATTGCGCGCCGATCAGAATTGTGTTCGCCATGAAATAAAGAAATGACAACAAATTGTCCCGACGCATCCAGCCGGACACATTCGGGACTGTGCAAAATGATAGGATGCGCGGATTCGGCTGCAAGAGATTTCCCGATGGGCTGGCGATAGATGCGGTGTGGCGGACGTCATCCCGAGCCGCGTAGACGGCGAGGGACCTCGCACCTGCTATTGTCGTTTTGTGACAAAAGACAGCGCGCCACAGGCTGCGGCTTTGAAATAGACAGCGTAGGATGCATCCGGCGCCCCACTGATCGTGAAGGCTTCTACTGCGGTCTGCGCGCCTCGGGATGACGGCTACAACGTCCTCACTTATTCCGTGCTGGTGGTCAAAGCCGAAGCTCCTCTTTTTGTGGTGGGAAAAAGCATTGTCACGCGTCCAGCGACCGCCCTACTCTTCAGCCATGCGCAACATTCTCCTCATTATCCTCATCCTTCTCCTCATCGGAGCTTTTCCAGGCTGGGGTTATAGTTCCGGATGGGGCTTCTATCCGTTCGGTGGAATCGGATTGGTGCTGCTGATCGTCCTCATTCTGGCGCTCACCGGGCGATTGTAGAAACGCCCGGAAAATTGGCGGAACCCGCAGCCGTCCGAGCTGGGAGGCAATGACCCTTCGATGGGAGACACCGATTTTCCCGGCGTCTTTCCTGCTTAGCCCTACGTCCGTAGCCCGATTCGCGATCAGGCATTGCCATGCTTCGCGACTAGCGAGTCGTGCTGGAGATCGCTTGCTTAAGCGCCGCCGCGGACTGCGCAGTGCTCCGTTTACGCGCGGAAAAATTCGGCGAGTCATCGAAGTGGTACGCCGAGTCATGAGTAAACGTGTTCATCGCCACACGGAAATTCGCACCGCCACCAGAGAGCTGCCGGTGTGATGCGATGAATTGGCTCGGGTCGTAGTAGTTGCTGAAATTCTTCTGAAACTTCGACCTGCTCATGCCAATCTCGAGGTTCTTGCGGATCTCCAGGTGCAAGTGCGCGTCGTATTGGCCGTGCGCCGTGCCCATTTTCCCAATCTGCTGCCCGCGCGCAACTCTCTGGCCGCGGTTCACGAGGATTGAATTCAGGTGACCGTAGAGCGAGTCGATATGTTTCACCTCGCCGTTTTCGCGATAGGCGTGCCGCACAATCACCACATTTCCCCAGCCCAGGTGCACATCGCGCGCAAACACCACGATCCCATCGCCGATGCTGTAAATCGGATCGTTGAGGTCCGTGTCGCCGCCGCGAATTCCATCCCAGTCTTCGCCCATATGTCCACCCGAACGGAAGCCGCGGGCTTTGTAATAACCCTCGGCTTCAGGTTTGCCCACCGGAAAATCGAAACCGTCCGCGAGCCTGGTAGAAGCAGTTTCCATGGGCCCGTTCACCAGTCGAACGTTCATAGTTGATTCTGGCGCCGGTTGCATCTTCACCGGATCAGTTTTGACCGATTTGATTTTCTCCGGGCGCGAATTCGCCGGTGGTTCCTTCACCGTTGGCACCTTCACCGGTTCGGCTTTGACCGATTGGCCTTTCTCCGGACGCGGATTCGCCGGTGGTTCCTTCACTGCTGGCACTTTCACCGGTTCGGCTTTGACCGATTGGCCTTTCTCCTGGCGCGGATTCGCCGGTGGTTCCTTCACCGCTGGCACCTTCACCGGTTCGGCTTTGACCGATTGGCCTTTCTCCGGACGCGGATTCGCCGGTGGTTCCTTCACTGGCGCTGTCTTTGTAGGTTGCCTCGTCACCGGTTGTTTGGCGACGACAGGTTCTTTCGCCGGCAGTGCCTTTTGGATCTGCGGCGGGTGCTCCGTTTCCGACTGTGTGACCGCTATTGCCTTCAATTGCCGCGGCACGAATACGTCCTGCCCGTGAGATTGCGCGAGGAGAAACAGCCAGCAAAGAAGCGTGGTCGGAATCGTTCGCAACATGAAGCGCCCTTTTTAGACGTCCCGGCGCTTTCTGGCAAGCGCTCTGTTCTGATTTTTGCCGGAACTTATTGTGCCTGTGCGGAGATGAATCGCACCACTCGTAACAGGAAGCGCAAACGCAACTCGTTCTCAAGAAAAATCTCCACGTGATGCAGGCTGAATTGCTGGAACTGAATGCCGCCGAAGTAGTGGACATTCGTGGCGTGCCCTTCCATTTCTTTCAGTTCAAATTCCACCTCGGCTTGCGCGATCACCTGTTGCTCGTCCGCGCCCACAATCCGCGACTCTTGCCGGAATCTCCCGGAACCGCTGCACCAGCGCGACCAGATAGAGAGCCGAAGGTAATTGACCGGGAGTGCCTGGGCCGGAATCACGTTGACCACGCCGACGAGCGTCTGCATGCGATTGAACTCCTAGCGAACGTCTTCGCAAAGCACACACCCTTGCAGGTCCGGCAGAATGGCGTCGTCCCTCATTTTCCCTGGATCAAACCGCTGGCGATGAGCACGAGCAATGCGATGCCCAGCACGATCCGGTAAATGGCGAAGGGCGCGAAACCGCGGGCGCGCACCCAGCGCATAAACCACGCGACGACGCCTAATGCGACGATGAAAGAAACGACGAACCCAATCCCGAGCACGACCCATCCGTGGGCGTTCATCGCGAGCGGGGCAATTGCAGCGTCAGATGCATCTTGATGATGCGGCACGATTGTCTTGAGCAGATCGTAGCCAGTCGCGACAACCATCGTCGGCATCGCGAGGAAGAACGAAAACTGGAGCGCAGCCGGGCGAGACAATCCCACGATTTGTCCCGCCGCGATCGTGGACATGGAGCGCGACGTGCCCGGAAACACCGCGGAGAGAATCTGCGCCGCCCCGACCCACGCCGCTTGCGGCAAACTCATCTCTTCCATGTGTTCCGTTCGCGGCCTCGTGAAAACCGCATCCACGATCCACATGATCACGCCACCGATGAGAGTGGCCCCCGCCATCACCGTCAGGCTCTCCAAATTCTGGCCGATCTGCTTTTTCAGCAGCCACGATGGAATGGCGGTGATGACAAACGCGATAAGCGTCAAGCTCAATGGATGAGTAAAAACCGTGCGGTCCCCACGCTCCCCACTCGGAAACGAAGAAAGGAATTTCGCGATCGTTTCCTGGAAATAGACCGGCAACGCCAGGATCGCGCCGAGCTGAATCACGATGGTGTACATTTTCCAATAGCTGTCGCGGAGATCGATATGCAGCAACGCTTCGGCGATCCGCAGATGAGCGGTCGAGCTGATCGGCAAGAACTCGGTCAGGCCTTCAACGATGCCAAGCAGGACGGAGATGAGATAATCATTCATAATTCGGTGGGGGCGTCTGTCAGCTCGGCTTCGACCATCTCGCGGACGAGCTCGACGAATGAGCCGATGGGCTGCCAACCCAAGGTCGCCTTGATCTTTTCAGCCGAACCAACCAGATTTGCTGGATCGTTGGGCCGATCGAATGCGCGATTGTGCTTCACGTATTTTTCCCACGGCAACTTCACGACCGCGAAGGCGGCTTCGACAAACTCGCGCACCGAGTGCGTCTCGCCGGTCGCGACGACATAATCGTCCGGTTTTTCGTGCTGCAACATCAGCCACATCGCGACAACGTAATCCTGCGCGCGGCCCCAGTCGCGCCGGCTTTCCAGACTCCCGAGCACCAGTTCGTCCTCGAGACCACGAGCGATCCGCGCCACGGCGCGCGCGATTTTGCGAGTGACAAAGTTTTCGCCCCGCCGCGGCGATTCATGGTTGTAAAGAATACCGTTGCAAACAAAGAGGCCGTACGAATCGCGGTAGACGCGGGCGAGCTGCGTGGCGAAAGCTTTGGCGCAACCGTAAGGGCTCGACGGCAGGAGCGGAGTTGTTTCAGTCTGCGGCGATTCCGTCGCATTTCCGAAAATCTCGGAGCTGGAGGCGTGGTAAATTTTCACTGGCTTTGCCTGGTCGCGCGCGATCTCAAGCAGCCGCAGTGTCGCCATTCCGATTTCATCGCAAGTCGATTCCGGAATTTCGAAGCTCAAACCCACGTGGCTCTGCCCGGCGAGATGATAGATTTCCGCAGGCTGCACTTGCGAAAAGATGCGCCGCAAGGTGGTTCCATCGGAAAGATCGCCGTAATGCAAGAAGAGACGCTTGTCGTACACGTTTTCGTCGCGCCGCAAATGTTCGATGCGCGAGCGCAGGAGATTGCTCGTTCGCCGCACAACGCCATGAACGGCGTACCCTTTTCCCAGAAGCAATTCCGCAAGGTACGAACCATCCTGACCAGTGATGCCGGTGATAAGCGCAGTCTTTGGATTTCGATTCATCAACTCGCCTTCGTCTAGCACCAATCAGCGAAGGCTATCGCTCGCACAAGGACGAAACCCCGGATTGGCTGCACCGTGATCGCTTGAGGAAATTCGTTTCCAAATCGATGCCCAGGCCATAGCTCTCCTTTGTGCTCGGCTGTTTCGTAGCTAAACTGCGCGGACCCCACCATGAAACCATCACTCCTGCCTTCAGCACTTGCGCTTTGCGGATTATTGGTCGTCAGCACGGCAATCCCGTCGCCCGCCGAGGAACCTGCCCCGTTGCCATTTTTCAAAGGCGTAACCGTCTCGTGCCAGACGTGGGGCATTGAATGGCAGATGCCGGAGATGGAGACGACGCTCGACGAATTGAAGTCGTTAGGCGTGAACAGCGTCGCGATCCATCCTTATGCGCAAATCCGCGAGGACGGACATGTCATAAGCGGGCGCCGCTCGGGCGCCAGCACCACTCACATCACGACGCCGCTGCGCTGGGCACACGAACGGGGAATGTCGACCATGCTCGTTCCGCACATCGCCTACTGGGGCACGAAATTTTTGTGGCGCGGCGAGATTAATTTTGTCACGCCGGAAGAATGGAACACCTTTTTCAATGAATACGAGACGTGGATTGTGCAAATGGCGGCGCTCGCCGAAGCCGAGCACGCCGAGGTGTTTTGCGTGGGACTCGAATTCTCCTACGCGCAAAAGTATCCTGAGCGCTGGCGGAAGATCATCGCCGCGGTGCGAACAGTCTATCACGGCAAAGTGACATACGGCGCGAACTGGAATGAATATGCAGAGGTGAAATTTTGGGACGCGCTCGATTACATTGGCATGCTCGCTTATTTCCCACTGACGAAAACAGCCGACCCGAGCGCGTCGGAAATTGCGGCGGCGTGGGAAAAGCGATGCACGGAGCTCGATAAGTTCTCAAAGCAAAACGGCAAACAATTACTTTTTACTGAGATCGGCTACAACGAAAGCTCGCGCGCCGCGGCCGAGCCGTGGGCATTCAAGACCGGTGGCGAGCACGCGACGGAAATCCAGGCGCGCTGCATTGACATCGCCCTGGGCCTCCCGGCCAAACATCCTTTTCTCGCGGGAATGTATTGGTGGAAGTGGCTCCCGGAGATACCACACCACGAACAGGAAAACTACCGATTGCAGACCGCACCGATCAAAGCCTTGATCGCGAAACACTGGAAGTGGTAGGTGGATCGCGACCCCCGGGCGCGATGTTAGAAGAATGGCGCTGGAGGCGCGTCTAATTTGCCATCGCGCCCGGAGGTCGCGATCCACCTTCGCTACACTTTGCGTCCGAATCTTTTCTCCAGCTCGGTCAGCGAGATCTGAATCATCGTCGGCCGGCCATGTGGACAGCAGTAGGGCAAATCGCACTCGAGCAAATCGCTGATCAGTTTCTCGACCTCCAGGTAACCCAGCGGATCGTTTGCCTTGACCGCATGCCGGCAAACCGTTTTCGCGATCATATCTTCGCCAAGCCGCAGGGGTGAGCTTCCGTTGCTCGCGCTTTTGAGGCCGTCGATCACTTTGCGCATGAAAGAGACCGGATCCGAGACGTCGAGAAACGTCGGGAGGCTGTCGATCTTGAAGGCGTTTTGACCGAAGGGCTCAATGCCGATACCCATTTTTTGCAGGGTCGCCGCGTTGCGCTCCACCCATTCCGCGTCGCGTGGCGCGAGCTCGAATGTCTGTGCGAGGAGCAATCGCTGCGAAGGAACACCTTGCTCCTCCATCCGCCGGCGCAGCTCTTCAAACAAGATCCGTTCGTGCGCTGCGTGCTGATCGACGAGGACGAGGCCGTCCTGGTTTTCCATCAAGACATAGAGCTTGTTTAGGATGCCGATGATTTGGAATTGATGCGAGACGCCGGCGACATTGATCGCGTCGTTTGATGGCCACGCGTCCCGTAGATTGCGAGATCCCTCGCCTTCGCTCGAGGTGACAGAATGGAACGTGGGTTCCGTGGATGGCGACAGCGGGGCAGGTTGGGATGTAGGCAACGCAGCGAAAGTATCTTCCTGATGGGAGGCAATCGGCCCGATGGAAGGTTTTTGAAACTGCTGCTGCCAATCGCGCCGTCCGCTTTCCAAGGTTTTGCGAATCGTCTCCACGACGGCTTCACGCACACCGGCAGGATCGCGAAAGCGCACTTCGCGTTTTGCCGGATGCACGTTCACATCCACGGCGGAAGGATCGAGGTCGAGAAAAAGAAACGTCACGGGAAATTGACCTTTCATGAGAGCGGTGTGGTATCCCTCTCGCAGTGCGGCGGTGAGCACCGGGCTTTCAATCGCGCGGCCGTTGACGAAGACGAGTTGTTGGGCGCGGCTTTGCCGGCTCAATCCCGCCTGGCCGATCAATCCGCGAATCCGAATTTTGCCAGAGGCCGAAGACTCTTCGACGGCCAAAAGACGCTTGACGAGTTCATTGCCGTGCAGATCGCGAATGCGTTCAAGCAAAGTGGTGGCGGCGGGAAGTTGGAACGCGATCCGGTCATCCCGGACAAAAGCAAAAGCGATCCGCGGATGACCGGTCGCTTGCAGATGAAGCTGGTGCTCGATGTTGCGGCTCTCGGTGTTTTCGGAGCGCAAAAATTTCCGCCGCGCCGGCAGATTGTAAAAGATCGATCGCACTTCCACTTGCGTTCCCGGCGCTTCTCCGCCATCGCGGACCGTTTCGATGCGGCCGCCCGCGACAATGATTTCGGTGCCGGCAATTGCCTCCGGTTCACGCGTGGTCAACCGGAACCGCGATACGCTTGCGATGCTCGGCAACGCTTCGCCTCTAAAGCCAAGCGTCGCGATCGCCGCTAGATCAGCCGCCGTGCGGATCTTGCTGGTCGCGTGCCGTTCCAGGGAAAGCAACGCATCGTCGCGGTCCATCCCGCAGCCGTCATCCACGACACGGACAAGTGAAATCCCACCCCGCCGAATGATGACTTCTATTTTGCGTGCACCGGCATCGATGCTGTTCTCGACCAGCTCTTTCACGACTGAAGCCGGTCGCTCGACCACTTCGCCTGCGGCCACCTGGCTCGCAAGAATTTCCGGCAGCAGGCGAATGCGGCTCATCTCCAGCAATCTAGGTTTTCCCTCGAATTGGGCGAATTAAAATGCGGATTCTCTAGCTCCATTGATTCACGGCGCTGCTGTGGCCGCTTCGCTGTACGAAGCGCAGAGTTCTTGTAAGATATCGTTGCCCACGCCGCTCATGGACCGACGGCCTGGTTTGACTTGACCCAGCGACGCGATAATTTCGTACGATAGATGATCAACGTGACGGATAACGCAGTGCGCCAGCTTCGCGTTTTGCTCGAGGCTCAAGCCCCGAATGAACGAAAAGGACTGCGGGTGCAGATCGCAAAAGGCGGATGCTCCGGGCTACAATACGAAATGTCGCTCGACGGCCAACAAGCCGGGGATTCAATTGTCGAAAAGGAAGGTGTCGAATTTCTGGTCGATAGCGAAAGCGCGGATTATTTGCGCGGCGCGACCCTCGATTATCGCGACGGGCTTACCGGAACCGGCTTTCATATCGAAAATCCGAATGCTGCCCGGACTTGCGGCTGCGGTACGTCTTTCGAAGCAGCAGGCCCTGCTTGAAGACGAATCGTTCGCGAAGCGGGCGCGTGTAGATGGATCGAGACTATTTTCGCTACGAGGAGTCGTACGGGCGTCCACGGCGGAAAAGCAACCTGTTCGGATGGTCGGTCACAATCCTTCTCCTCACTGGTCTAGCCTTCGCTGCGTGGCTCGGCAGTTTTTACATTTTCGGCCAGCCGGAACGACCGGACAGCTACCGCATTCTGAAGAAGCTGCACAAAATCGATCCGACCAAGCGGTTTGAATTAACGGCGGCGCCCTCAGGAGAATTCCTCACCGCGAAACAACTTTACGACCGATACATCGCGATGAGCCCCACGGAGCTGGGGAAAACCAATGCGGAGCTCGCTCGGAACTACATCCGAAATTTCCAGAGTGTGCGCGGCCTCGTTCCATATGTCGTGGGGCGCTTCAATATCATGGAAGCACGCGAGCTGACGCCGAATGATGTGTTCACTTCAGGGATGATCGCGCTCACGAACGCGGTCGATCACGGTGAAACGTTGATGGAGCATGTCTACCCGTCCGACCCGCAGGTTCTGCCACTGATGAAGCAAACGCTGGTTACCGGGCTGGAAATTAAACTTGAGCGCACGCACGATCTCTCTGCGGTGATTCATGCGGAGCGATTGTCTGACGGCCGCATCATGATCACTGCGATGCCTTTGCTTTACGGCAGTTATACTGTGACGCGCGCGCCCGGCACGTTCACGCTCGAGCCTCCGCTCGATTTGAACCTGAAGGCTGGCTGGCCGCTTTTCAAAGAATCGACCCGCGTTGCCGCGGAGACCCGATATCGTGAACGTGTCTCGCCAAATCGGCAGAGCTCCGTGGTCGCTGGACTTGCCCCGACTCCGCCACCCCCGGCGGAAAACGCACTGATTCGGGTGGAACCGGCCCAGCAAGTCGAGGCGCCGAAAGTTGCCGCCGTGTCGCCGACGCCACCGCCGAAACCTACTGCTACGCCAAAAGGCGGAAAGCTGGCGAAGAATAAAAAGGTCACACCAACGCCTGCACCGGCGAACTCCCCTGTCCGGCCTCTGATCGCGCAAAATCCGCCGCCTGCCGTTCCGCCGGCCGCGCCCGCGAAATCTCCCGCCGCTTCCACTGCGGTCGCAGCCACTCCTCCCGTCATCGCCGCCGCTTCACCCGTTGCTGCCGCGCCTCTCGTTTCACCGGCGCCATCTGTAACCCCAGACAATTCGCTGGCCTCCACTGCGGGTGGTGGAATGTGGAAAACATTTCCACCGGGGAAAATGCCCGTGGGCCGGCTCATCCAGATCTCTGATCTGGGCGATCTCGCGGACCGCGGACTCGCCGGCGAGCGCGTTTACCTGAAAGGCCAGTTCGTCGTCAATTTCACGGAACCGAACCGTGCCGTCCTGCGGCCGAAAACGCGATTAACCGACGCCGTTTTGCACCCTCTGGGAGGGGGACAATCGGTGCGAATCGTCGTGGAATTTCCAGCCGGGTACACTCCGCCGGCGCGCGGCACGACCGTCACCCGTGATGAAGCACGCCCTTATGAGATCACCGAAGTGCGCAAGCAGAGCGACGGTCAATTGAACGTCTTCGTGCGCGAGATCATGCAATAATCAACGGCCACTGTTCGTCTCGAGAATCACCTTATTGTCCTCGATCGTGAACGTCGCGATGCCGTGCTCGTTGGCAAATTCGTCCACATAACTGCGGAGCGAACGGGTGCCGAGCAGCGTCTTCAGCACTCCGTCCGGAACACCCGTCAAAGACATTTGCGTGACCTGAAGGTTCCGGGGGTCGCGGTCCGGCGACCCGCGAACGGCGAACTCCCCATTCAAATAGCGGCCGCGGAATCCAACTTTTTCCAGCGGAAAACTGACCTGAACGTGGACGACATCGTTGTCGATGGAAACGAAAGCCTTGCCCCGAGTCTTACGACCTCTGGCAATCAACTGGTTAATGTCGTTGGCCGTAAGCTCGATCCGATTAGCTGAAGCGGGCGTCGCGTCGGGAGTTGGCGAGAGCCCAGGAACAGCAGGACTCATAACCTGTTGGTTTCGGCTCGCAGTTTGAAATTCATCCCACCGGGCGCGGGCGGCGTTCTGTTCGTCCTCTGAAGTTTGCACCTGGGGAATTTCCCTGGGCTTTGGAGAAGTCACGACATATCGGATGCCAGTGTAGCCGCCAATGACAAACGCGATGACAAGCAAGACAAGGAAAACGACGATCAGCAAACAACCTTTGCCGAGACAACCCATTCCCTTTTGCTTTGGCGGCGGCTCGATCCAGCTGGTCATGAGTGAGAAGTCTTATCCGCGACCCGATCCTGCGTCGCGATCAATTTATCGTAAAGCCCACGCAAGCCTTCCGAGAGCAAGCGCGTGCCGGAAAGGACCGGCATAAAATTCGTGTCGCCATTCCACCGAGGCACGATATGGAGATGCAAGTGATCGGGCACACCCGCGCCCGCGCATTGCCCGAGATTCAAACCGACATTGAAACCCTGGGCTTTCATTGTTTCGCGCAACAACATTTGTCCATGCACCGCGAGATTCCAAAGCTCGAGCACTTCATTTTCGCCTAACGAGGAAGCATCAGCCGTCTTTCGATAGGGCACGGCCATCAAATGGCCCACGCTGTATGGATAACGATTCATCATCAGGAATGCGTTCTTGCGGCGCGTGATCACGAGATGCGCAGCGTCGTCACTCGCGCGCGCCGCCTCGGAAAGGAAGTGGGGGTTGGGCTTTTCCTGTTCGAAATACTCGACGCGCCAGGGACACCAAAGCGCTTCAATTTCTGCTTTCGGAAATTCCATCAGGTCGTTCAATCGGAGGCGAGCCTACAAATCACAGCCGCAAAGTCGAGCGGCTTTTGGGCCGACGCACGTTGCGACCGATCAGGAGCGCACCAGAAAGATGTAACGCTTTCGGTACCGCCCCGCCGGCTCGGACATTCCGATTCTTGAGGGCACAGCTCCAGCCAAACGCGGGAGCAAATCGGTCAATTCGTCATCGGGGACAACCAGGCCGTCCAGCTTGCCGCTGTTCCATTCAGCAGCGGCCTGATCCGGCTCGAGGAATTCGGTCCGACGGACATACAAGAGCATCCCTTCGTCTTCGCCGCCCACGACCTCGTAGCGCCAACCATGAGCGGCCGCTTCCTTCCGGACCGCATATCCGAAAGTGGCAAACGCATCACCGTGTTGGCGATACCCCAAAGCGATTTTCCCAGCCGCGTAACCCGTCGTAAACAGGCAGGCAATTGCGATCGCGATCGTGCAGCACCTTCCGGTCACCGCTCTCAACTTTTCCCTCGTTCGAACCTCGGCGACCTGGGCGGCAAGCAGCAAGCAGAGCGGCGGCACGATCGGGAAGACGCGATCGATCCGCTTGGACGGAACGAAGGACATCACCAGCAAACCCCCGAGGCTCCACGCGACGAGCCAAAATGTTTCCGGCGATATCGCGCGCAACCAATCGCGAATTTTGAGGCTTTGCTCTCTTGCCCCGAACAGCGGCAACAAGATCAGAAGAATGCTCCAGGGCGCGAACCGATGCAGGAAATGCGGCAGATAAAAATAAATTGGCTGCGATCGATGCATCGCCTCGCTAAATCGTCCGGCGAATTCGCGCATGACAACATGCTCCCAAAACTCGGGCACGAAAAAAATGCCCCCGATGGCCCAGGCCAGGAATATCGCGAGCGACGCCGTCCACGGCCACCATCCAGACCACGCGGCCACCGCTTCACGTGTCACTGCCGTTCTCCACTGGAAGGCGACGATTCCCGGCAACAAAAACGCGTAGACAATCGGGCCCTTGATCAACATGGCCGCACTGAGCAGCACAAAAAACACGAGGCGATCTCTGCCGTTCCAGGTTTCGCGTCCTCGAATTTTTTCCCAGATCAGCCACCCAATCACGAACAGGATCAACGCAAGCGGCATGTCGGTGCGCACGAGCGTCGCCAGGCGCGGTGCGAATAAATTGAGACCGAAGGCGCATGCCGCGACCAAAACTGCTCCGCTGCCATATACCGCGGCCGCTCGCGCGATGAGGAAGAGAAGTGCGATGCCCGCAAGAAAGGACGGTAGACGCCACGCCAGATCCCAGGATCGAGTCACTGTAAAAAAACCTGCGGAGATCCAGCCGACGAGTGGTGGCTTTGTCGCGACCCACCCATTTGGCGTGTGCTGATAAATCCACTGTCCCTGCCTCACCATCTCAAAGGATGTGAATGCTTGTTTAGCCTGGTCGTACTCATCCAAATGCCATGGAAGATTCGTGATGGCGAACAGAACGATCGTTAGCGCCGCAACGAACCAGAAGGCGCTCTTGCGCTCAAGAAAAACAACTCCCGCCGGAGACTCCATCGCGCAGAGCAGCGGATCAATCCCGCCAAAGAATGGCGCGAACGGGCCCAGCATCGCCCCCGGCAATCTTCAAGGGCAACGCCGAGAAGTGGTAGATTCCCGCCTCGACTTCACTCAAATCGAGCGATTCAACAATGGCGATGGGCGCGGCCGCCAGCGCGTAATGGTTGGTTAGTTTCTTCGCCTCGATTGCATCAACGGATGGCAGATCCAGTCCGAGCAATTTCACCTTTCGTCGCGCCAACCAACCGGGCACATCAGGCGCAATCACCGGAATCCAATCCGGAAAAACTCTTGAATCTTTCCAAACTCCCGTCTTGAGCAGGAGCCGCGGCGCTTGCTCGAGCGAGGCCGAAAACGCTTGGAGATCTGCAACGCCGATTTGTCGTGTCCTCTCGAGCCCATCCCCTGTTCTTGCGAACAGTTTCGTCAAATCGACCACGAGCGCGGCGCCAACGTAGGCATCGAGTGGCATGCGTTCAATCGGATCTCCGCTCTCGTCGAAATGGAACGGCGCGTCTGCGTGCGTCCCGTTGTGCACACCCATGTTGATGGCTCCCACGTTCACGGTCGTGCCTTCCGCCATCTTCCATTTCAACTCGAAATGAAACGGTGTGTCACCGGGCCACGGCGCGAGGTCGGACGAAAGAGCGCGCGAAATATCGAAGATTTCCATCAGGTCCAGTTTCGTTCTTTATTAAGCCACGGATTCACACGGATGAAACACGGATGAGAAGAGAACTCTGTCCTTCATCCGTGAAAATCCGGGTTCATCTGTGGCTACTTCTGGTTCAGCTCATCGACAATGACTCGCGCCGCGTTCGCGCTCGCGCCGGTCTCACCAAGTTTGGCGATGATCGCATCGAACTCCGCAATCATCACGTCACGCGCAGCTTGATCATTCATTAATTTCAAGACCGCTTTGGAGATCGTCTCCGGGCGGGCTTCATGCTGGATGAACTCGGAGATGATGTCACGACCGGCAAGGACATTGGGCATGCCCAGGTGTTTGGTCTTCAGGACAAGACGCGCCGCAAAATAAGTCGGCCACGACACCTTATAGACCAGGACGAACGGCAGCCTGAAATACGCCGCTTCCAGGGTCGCGGTGCCAGAGGCGACCAAGCCGACGAAGGCGCGTTGCATCGTTCCAGCAGCGTCTCCCGTGACGATGCGCACGCGTTCCCGTAGCGACGCCGACGCTAACATTTGCTGAATCTCCAATGCTAGCGGCTCCGAGGCCGCGGCCACTTCAAAACGCATCTCCGCCCGCTGGGTCACAATTTCGCGCGCGGCTTCCCTCATGATCGGGAAAATCTTGCGGACCTCGCGGACCCGGCTGCCCGGGAAAAGCCCAATCAAATTGGACTGACGTTCTTCGCCCGTTCGGAGCCCCTCGAGATTCTGAATCATCGGATGCCCAACGAAAACCGTCCGCAAGCCGGATTTGTTGTAGAGCTCAGCTTCGAACGGAAAGATGCAGAGCATCAAATCCAGAAAGTGCGCCATCTGGCCGATTCTTCCTCGGTTCCACGCCCAAACCTGGGGACTGATGTAGTAAATTATATTGAGCGTCGGCGATCTCTTCCGAAGTGCGCGAGCAAGGCGCAAATTGAATCCGGGATAATCGATCAGAACCACCGCGTCGGGATTGATGCTCGCAATCTCGCGGAGCGCGCGTTGGAATTGCTCCCGGAAATATCCATACCGTTTCACGACTTCCCAAAGCCCGACAACGGCGGCGGAGTCACTCCAGTTTATAAAGGCTTCGCCGGCGACCGTCTGCATCTTCGAACCACCGCGTCCAGCGAAAACCAGATTGGGAACAAACTCGCGGAGCGCTCGCATTAAGGCCGCGCCGTGTTCGTCGCCGCTCGCTTCGCCCGCGACAAAGTAAATGGTGGATGTTCGGCCCATCAGGGAAAATCTGGAACGTCAGGTGGATCGGGCGCTCCGCCGTGCGATGACAAACAAATGGCGCCGAAGACGCATCGAATTTGCCATCGCACGGCGAAGCGCACGATCCACCTTAAGCATTCGTGGCGATCCGTTTCGTAATTTCCACGGCCAACTCCAAGGCGGCGGCCGCTTGAAACCCAGAGACCTTCGGAGCGCGGCCTGTGTGCGCGCATTCGATAAACGAAGCGAGCTGGCGCTTGAGCGGTTCCTCACGCTCGATTTCCACTTCTTCGCGCGTCAAGCCATCCGCTGAGCGCCGGTAGATTTCGCCGCTTTGATTTTGATAATCGAGCGAGAGATAAGTGTCCTCCTGGAAGACACGGATCTTCCGCATCTGCTCGGGACTGATCCGGCTGGAAGTAATGTTGGCCACGCAGCCATTTTCGAAACGGAGCCGCGCGTTCGCGATATCCTCGCTGCGACTCAAGACGGGCACACCGACCGCGTCGATCGTTTGGACGGGCGAACGGACGAGATGCAAAATAATTTCGAGATCGTGAATCATTAGATCGAGCACGACTCCGATATCGGTGCTGCGGTTCGGATAAGGGGAGAGCCGATGCGCCTCGATGAAACGCGGATTCGTCAGGCGTTTTTCGAGCGCGCTCAAAATGGGATTGAAACGTTCGACGTGACCAACTTGAAGTACTAACCGGCGACCGGCCGCGAGTTCCGCCAATTCGCTCGCGTGCACCGTGTTTTCCGCGATTGGTTTTTCGATCAGAAGATGTTTGCCCCGGGTCAGCAGTTCGTGCGCGATTTCGAAATGCGTGTTCGTCGGGGTCGCGATCGAGGCGGCGTCCACCTCTTCCGTAAACTCTTCGAGGGAAGTGGCGGCCACGATGCCAAATTCATCGGCAAGTCGATGCGCTCTGGCCTGATCCGTGTCGTAGATCGCGGTGAATTGAGCGCCCAAGAGTTCCGCATAAAGGCGCGCGTGATTTTTCCCAATGTGCCCGACGCCGACTACGCCAACGCGAAGCTTTTTCATTGCGGCTGGGATGATTCCGGCGGCGCGTTTTGCAAGAACCATTCGTAGGTCCGCGCGATCCCCTCCCGCAATGCGATGGTGTGGCGCCAGCCAAGGCCGTGCAGTTTGGAAACATCGAGAAGTTTGCGCGGCGTCCCGTCGGGTTTGGTCGCGTCCCAGACCAGGTCACCCTGAAATCCAACTATCTCACAGATCAGTTCGGCCAGTTCGCGGATGGAAATATCTTCGCCGCAGCCAACATTAATGATTTCGGCGCTGTCATATTTCTCGAGCAAAAAGAGGCAGGCCGCGGCCAGATCGTCGACATGGAGAAATTCCCGCCGCGGTCTGCCTGAGCCCCAGACAAGCATCTCGCGCTCCCCTATTTTTTTTGCTTCGTGCGCCTTACGTAGAAGCGCGGGCAGAGCATGCGACGAGAGCAAATCGAAGTTATCGTTAGGCCCGTAAAGATTCGTCGGCATCGCCGAAATGAAGTTCGCGCCGTATTCCCGCGCGTAAGCCTGACAAAGCTTTATCCCTGCGATTTTCGCGATCGCATAGGCTTCATTGGTCGGTTCGAGCGGCCCCGTCAGGAGCGCCGCTTCAGGGATCGGTTGCGGCGCGTGTTTCGGGTACGTGCAGGAACTCCCCAGGAATAAAAGTTTACGAACACCAGCTTGGTGCGCAGCGCGAATAACGTTGTTCTGCACCTGAATGTTCTCGAGCAGAAATTCCACTGGCAGGTCATTATTTGCCTTGATGCCCCCCACTCTTGCTGCCGCGAAGATGACAATGGCCGGCCTCTCTTCCGCGAAAAGGCGATCGACTCCCGCTTCGTTCATCAGATCAAGCTGAGAGCGATCGCGTGTCACCAGGTTGGTAAATCCGTCCCGCTCTAGCGTGCGAATTAACGCGCTCCCAACGAGGCCTCGATGACCGGCGACGAATATTTTGTCAGGTTTTTGCACAAGCGGTCGGATGACTGCGGTTTAGCATTTTCCTTTTTGCATCAATGCGCAATCCTCAGTTCGTGCGAAAACCCGAAGCGTGGCTGAGAGTTCGGAAAACGTACAAGCTCTTTATCGGCGGAAAATTTGTCCGCGGAGAAAGCGGACGTGTCCTCCCCGCGCGCGGAAACGGCCGGGCGCTCCTGGCCAATTATTGCCGCGCGTCGCGTAAGGATTTTCGAGATGCGGTCACCTCGGCCCGGAGCGCGTTTGGCGGCTGGTCCAAACAAAGCGCCTATCTGCGCGGCCAGATTCTATATCGCGCCGCCGAGATGCTGGAACTTCGTAGAGGCGAATTGCGTGATGAAGTCGCGCGCGCGGACGGTGGCCGGCCAGCGCAAGCCCGTGTCGAAGTCGCACAGGCGGTCGATCGTCTCGTGCACTACGCCGGGTGGGCGGACAAGTTTGGCCAGATCTTCAGCGCCGTGAATCCGGTGGCGAGCTCACATTTTAATTTCACGATGCCGGAGCCGACGGGCGTCGTAGTGATCGTCTGCCCGGATGAACCTCCCCTCCTCGCTCTAGTTTCGTTGCTCGCGCCCGTGATCCTCGCGGGGAACACGGCTGTTGTGCTCGCGTCGATGAAAAGTCCGCTTCCGGCGCTTACATTTTCCGAGATCATCGCGACGAGCGATTTGCCGGGCGACGTGGTGAACATTCTTGCCGGCGACCGGGCGGAACTTGCGCCCCACTTCGCCAGTCACATGGACGTGAACGCCATCGTCGATGGCTCAGGCGACGAGAGAATTGCGCGCGAGCTGCAACGCGGCGGTTCGTTCAACATAAAGCGATACGTCCGTCGTGACCTTGGCAATGCGCGCTGGAGAAGTCCGGAGGCGGAAAATCCGTACTGGATTTTGGACACGGTCGAGATGAAGACGGCATGGCATCCGATCGGATTGTAACTGGATGGTCGGAGCGGAGTGATGTAGCTGAATGCTTCGTTTCGCCAATACTCCACTTCTCCAGAATTCCGCGACCCCACCTGATCTGCCATGCGCGTGTGCTGCTTCTTGCTCCCGATAAAGCGCCGTCGGCCGAAAACGATCATGTTGAGGGCATCGAAATAGCTTTAAATCGACCTGCGAGCTCCTTCGCTCCGCTCGGGTTAAGCCCCGTGCGCGACCGGAATTCTTGAAATGCACGTCCCGACACTCATCGAAAAGAAGCGCGAAGGTGACGAACTGACCGCCGAGGAAATCACCTACCTCGTCTCCGGGTTTACGAGCGGTGAAATCGCCGATTATCAGATGAGCGCGTGGGCGATGGCGGTTTTTTTCCAGGGAATGACGCCGGCGGAGACCCATCATCTCACCAAGGCGATGATGGAAAGCGGAAGCGTCCTGGATTATCCGGCCAGCACTCCCCCGAAAGTCGACAAACATTCCACGGGCGGAATCGGGGACAAAACCTCGCTCGTGCTCGCGCCGTTGCTGGCCTGCGACGAAGTCTGGGTGCCGATGATTTCCGGCCGCGGGCTCGGCATCACCGGCGGCACCCTGGATAAGCTCGAAAGCATCCCGGGATTCAACATCCATATCGACGAACGCCGGGCCCTCGCCCAGCTGGAAAGCATTGGCGTTTTCATGATCGGACAAACCGCGGACATCTGTCCCGCCGACAAAAAGCTTTATGCTCTGCGGGACGTGACGGGGACGATCCCGTCACAGCCGTTGATCGTGGCGAGCATCATGAGCAAGAAACTCGCGGAGAATCTCGATCGCCTCGTGCTCGACGTGAAGTTTGGGAGCGGCGCGTTCATGAAGACGCGCAAAGAAGCCAAACAGCTCGCGGCTTCGATGACAAAGGTTGGGAAACTAATGGGAGTAAAGGTCTCGCATCTTCTTAGCCCGATGGATGAACCGATTGGTCGCGCGGTGGGTAACGCGCTCGAAGTCGCCGAATGCGTCGAAATTCTCCAAGGCGGTGGCCCATCAGACGTCGTCGATCTCGTTCTTGATTTAGCCGAGCAAGTTTCCACCGCGTCGCGCGCGAAGCTCGCCCGCTGGCTCTCCGATGGAACGGCCTGGCGTAAATTCATCTCGTTGGTTTATGCGCAGGACGGCGATGCATCTTCGCTGGAGAAAATCACCGAAGCGCATCGTGCACCGATCATCCATCCGTTACTCGCGCAGTCCTCTGGGATCGTTAGAAAAATGGATGCCGAAACAATCGGTCGAGCATCGCTTTTTCTGGGCGGTGGCCGGCAAACCGCAGATGACGCAATCGATTTTGCTGTCGGCCTTTCCGGCATCAAAAAAATCGGCGACCACGTCGACGCTAACGAGCCGTTGTTATTCGTCCACGCGCGCACCGATCAAACGTTGCTCTCCGTCCTCCCGCTTTTGGAAAAAGGAATCGAGATCGGCTAACGCCGTCCGAGACATCTCACAACCAAGGGAACCGCGTCGCGGATAAAGCAATGAGGGCGACGAGTGCATGCCACAGTTCCGCTCAGAACGAGTGGGTTGATGGCAAAGACGAGCGATACCAGTGGACGACGATGAGTTGATTACGCACTTGCATCTTTTGGGACAAGGAGCCGGTAGTCCACAACACCCAGTCCATCTGTTCCAAGGAACTGATCACAGGCCAGAGTGAGATCCACTTCTGCATGTGAAGGGGCATGTTCCCCCGGTCCGACGTCGACAAGCGGTACGCGCACCATTTTTCTAGTCTTCTTAAAATAGACCTCAATCAGTGCGTTTAGTCGCTTGTCATTGCTCGACCACTCCTTGCCGAAGACCGCCTCCATAATGGAAATCTTCACAGAGCCCCCCACGACATCACTGTTAGTCTGCACAGTGCCCATCGTGGGCGATCCCGTGCCTTCATCCTGCTTATCGCCCTTTCCGAACTGAGTGGCCTTAACTGTCTTCACCGCAGTGGCGATGAATTCGGCAGGCACCGCATTAGGAATGCCAACGGCATCAAGGAAGAGCGCGCCATCCGGTAGCTTGCGTCCGCGGTAAGAATAGTTTTCCTGGCGCACTGCGAAGGTATTGCCCTTCTGGACACGCCGCCAATGACCGGTGAGCGTCCCATTGAGACCGTCGGTACGCACAGCCCGGAGTCGCTCAGTAGCGTCGATAACGATGGTTCCGTCATCAAATGCTTGCGCCGTGCCGATCAGGCCATCTGTTTTGGAACTGCCATTCTCATCGCCTGAGTTTGACGAGGAAGTGCGAAAGGGTTCGGCGTGGCCGACCGGCTGCGCACCCGGACCGGGATTAAGCGGATCGTCTCCGCTCCCTTGGAGGAAAATGATAGGCGGAACCATTTGCTCAGGAACGGTCGCCGCCTCTTCTTGAGAAGACTCACCTCCCTCAAAAGGAGCCGGCTTGGGCACGTCCCCGAAACCACTTCGTTTGCTTAAGAAGTGGGCCAGGAGCGACCCCATCCAGCGAAGCCGTGGTTTCATCCACTCCGCCTGTCGCCTGCTATTTAGATCGCCAAACTCGATCAAGAATTCGGCATCGCTCGTAAAGGTGTGAGAAAAGCCGTAGTAGTAATGTTCGTCTTCCGTAAAGTTATCCGTTCGCCATGTTTGATCAAATGGGAAAAATTCCCGGTAGAGCGCCTTCCACTTACCGGCGGCATCGGCGTCGCTGTTATGATCGTAGCCGACAGAAGGCCCACTTTCCCCGGAGTCAGGATCATCGAAGTGAAGGAACACGGCGAGTTTGCATTGGTAGTTACGGTCGCTGTGCTTGATGGAAGCATCGTCCTTGATCGCGTTGACGCCCGCGGCTTTCAATATGGCCACCGCTTGGTTTGCCACGACTGGCGTCCAATCAATTTCGTTGCCTAACGGGCCCGTACCGCCGGTCATTCCGTCTCGGGTGTTTTCATGTCCGGCTTGGATAAGGATATCGCAGGCTCTTAAAGGCATAATTATATTCTTTTATGGGTCACCTCAGTGACGCAGTTTTCACTGTCCTCGCCGATAACATCGACCAAAAGCGATGCTGATTCTCTTGGAAGCGCTGCCAAGAGGAGGCATCTGCGCCATAGTGAATCCATGAGGTTACTATAACTTCTACTTAAGGTCACTTTGAACCGTATCGAGGAAGTGGTTGTCGTAAGGGACGCCGGTCCGAACGAAAATGCTTTGGGCGGTGAAAACCGCGGCGCTCTTAGATAGGCGCAAGAGTGTGTAAGCGCGATATCCTAGCGAAGGTTGGGGTGCGGCAAATGTCTCCGCGATCTCAGCTGACTCGGCCAGAGCCTTTGCCAATTCGGCGACCAACTGAGACTTGTTCGTCAAGCTAGCGGAACCCTTGGCCGCCCGAAGCACCGCATCGCTCACCGCGCTTCGAGCTTTAACTAGGGAATTTTGGTGCGCGTCCTCGAGCGTACTCCCATCCCCAGTCCCGAGAAAGTAAAGATTGCGATCGTCAGCTGGCAACTGATTTGTCCACCCGGGCAACATCGCCAAGTTTTGGCCAGCCCAAGCCGTGCTGAGCAAACTTACGCCGAGGGATGGTTGAGCCGCCGCGGACACGTTCGCGGTGCTTATGGCATTGTAAATCGTGCTGTTCTCGATTTCGTCTACGTCGCCGATCAGCCGCCCGAACTTCTGATACAAATTTGCCTTAGTCGCCTCATCCAAGTCGTGAAACTGGGCCAGCTCAAGGCGGAACGTAGTCAACTTGCCGCGCGCCCGCTTCGCCGCTTTCTGATAGGCACGATCGTCCGCCGGAAAAAACTGATGGGTGAACGACACGATCAACGCGCTCACGACGGCGAGCGCGGCCGTTCCGCCTTTGATCCATTGCGACTTCGCCGCCTGCAACGCGGCCATGACAATGCCGAGCGCCGCGACTGCGTAGGTCAAACAAGCGATAAGCAGGCTGCGTTTGTCCCAGATATTGAGTTTATCCTCGATCACTTTCATTTGCCCATCGAGAAACGGATCTGCGGATGCGTCGCAGGCGGTACTGCATAAAAGCCAACAGCCAGTGACAAGCAGCGCCACAAGGAGGCTTTGGATATTCTGTCTTCCGACAAGCTGCCAAGCAGTAGAGCTAACTCTTAATCGTTGAATTCTCATCGTCATTACTCTTAGTTACTATTCATACCACACCCACATTCGGTAGTAGAAGGACCTGACTTCTTCATTCGCAATGCCGTCTCAGCCTTCCTCCGAAGCACGTATCGTCCAGAAATCGTCCGAGAGATTCCGGTCGGCCAGGTATGCGTAAGGCATGGTAAAGTAACCCTTCGTGCCCCAGTCAGTGTTCCAGGAGTTGCGAATAAGAAACCGCTTTTGTGAATCAGTGTACCCTACTGCCATGACAGCGTGGCCTCCCTCCATTTGTTCCTTTGGCTTTGGCATGTTGAGCACACCTGATTTTGCAACCGCAGGCGACTCGAAGGACGTGTAAACCGTAAAACCAAAAACAAAGGGATAGCCGTCCGCCAGGCAGGCCCGCATTTCGTCAACGACATTGATCCGATGATAGGAAATGATCCGGTGCTTCTTTGCCGCGGGATAACAAGCCGTGGGCGGCTTCTTCTTAAACGTCACCTTATCCGCCTTATAAGGCCAGGCTTGTTCCGGACAAGCGCCTTGCTTCGCGAGCGATTTAATTCCATCGCGCAAGAAGGCCCCGGCATCGTCATTCACAGTTCCTTCGATCGCGCGCTCGTTGTAGTAAACGAACAATCGGCTAAGATCGATAAAGGTAGTAACGCCATCTTTTCGTTCGAGAAACTCCAGCGCGCCCACGAGCGCGTTTGCGGTGCAGCTGCCAAGCTGCCCCTGGTCTTCAATGGGCGAACACCCCTCGCGAAGATCAACCTTCGGCGGCAGCTTTGCGATCTTGGGCGCGATCCTGGCATAAAGAAGATCGCGATGGTCCGGGAGATCCGGGAGCCATCCGTACCATTTCGGGGAACGTGTTTTGATTCTTAGTGTAGGCATATAAGTGGGATTCTTTTTTGTTCAGTTTGATTTAGAATCTTGTGTTCTCCTTGGGGTTTTCGGGAAGGGAACGAAATTACTGTTGCGATCGCTCTAAACTTTCGCGTTTTCATTGATGATATCGTTGGTGATCCAACCGGTGACGGGCTCGGAAGCGGAGCCGGTGGTGGTGACGAAGATGTCGTAGCAGTTGCCAGGGACGCCGGGGGCGCTGGTCATGGGTTTGTCTCTAAAGGAGAGCGAAGCCGACTGCTTTGTTCAGGGCGTCGGTCGCGAGGGCCAAAGCGGCATTTATGGCGTCTTGCGCGGCAGCCTTCAGCGTAGCATCGATCGCAAGAAGGGATGTCGCCTCGGCCTCCTTTATTTGCTGAAGAGAGAACCTTAGATCGTCATCGGTGATTAGATTTGCGGCGCGATCAGCGGCGAGCTGAACGATACCATCGGCGATCAATTTCGCGCGCGCCTCCAGATAAGTCCTAAGGTCCGCGGCGTGACCCTTCGCTGCGCCGGTGGCCGCCGCGAGCATGTCTTTGATCAGATCAGATGGATTGATGGACATATGTTATTGGCTTGAGTTGGTTTTCTTAAGACCGGCACTGAAGACGGAGCTTCGTTTTTTCGCGATCTGGATCTGCTGCAGATCAAGCAGGGTGGCGCGCAATCCCGTCGCAAGAGAACTGCGCGGCGAAGCGCCGTGTTGTTTGAGATCCTGGTACCGCTGCTCGAGCTGGCCAAGGGCTTTCACTTCATCTTCATTCTTTTGGAAGAGCGATGAGCGTGCTTTCAGCGTGCGGACCGCGCCGAGCGCCTCGTCGAAGAGTTTCTCGCGATCGGTGACTGAGAGCTGACCGGCGTCCGCCTGTGCAATCGCGGTTTCGGTTTTCACCGAGAGATCAGTGAGTAAATGGTCGGTGGTTTCGTCGTAAGGCGCGACGAACATCGCGCTGCAAGCGGCGAGAAGAAGGGCCGTCGAGAAGAGAGTGGCTAATTTCAGCTTAAGCATGTTTAAAACTTCAGGGCGCTGAGCGCGGGAACTTGAGTTTGGACCAGCCGGGCGTAGCCGTTCATATCGTGGTCGTGGACGTCGCTCTGGGCGTGGCCGGCGATATCGAAGAATTCTTTGAAGCTCTGGAGCGTGCGGCTCAAAAAGCTACTCCACTGGGAGCTTTGGAGTTTCGGTTCACCACTGCTGTCGAAGTGGATCATCTGGCCGAGATCGGCGTAATCCCATCCGCGAAATGGCACCCGCGGGACCAGGTCCTGATTGTTGACGAAGCGAAACGTCTTTCGGCTCAGGAGGTGATCGTAATTGCCGCAGAATTTGTAGAGGCCGATACGTGGTTGCCCAAAGGTGTAGATGCCGTTGACGGATCGGATCGGGGCATCTGACCACATCGAGAACGCTGCGCCGGCAAGAACAGCGAGCGCACCTCCGAGGCTGTGGCCCGTGAGCCAGAGGGTTGGCAATTGCGTCATGCCTGGTGCGACATCGGGCGTCGGAATGAGCCCGTCTAACGCGGCCTGAATCTTGGGCCAGGCATCGCGCAGAGCGTGGCCAAATCCAGCGTGGATGTCGCCGACATCGGGCCCGCGATCAAAGATCCAGGGGAAGCCAACCGGCGTCGCGTGCAAGTCGGTCATCCAGTTGTTGAAGTCTTTGGTTCCGCGAAACGCGATCACCACAAACCCGGCGCCGCCTGCGGCGATGGCGTAGACATCCTCGAATTGCTTCGTGAGATCGATCCAGATGAAACCGGTTAAACCCAGTTGCTGGGCCGCAGCTCGGGCGCGGGCTTGGTCGTCGAGATAAGCAGCTTCACAAAGGTGCGCGAGAATGAGCGCATTCCCTGCGCTGAAACCAGTCGCTTCCGCATCAAAAACAGGCATGCCGCTATTCCAGCAGACCGGGCTTTCTTGTCTGTCGGGGTGTGCCCCTGAAATTCTTTCAAACTTCAACCGCTGTTTCTCGTATTCACCGGATGGAGGCGAATACTTCTATGCGACGACAATCACCCCTTGGAGACTTGCTGGAGCGCTCTGGAAACGGATTGGCCAAGAACGGTCGGAGCTTTTCGCGGAGCCGCCACACACAAAAATACCCTAAGGGATTATCCCCGACAAGACTGAAGGCCAGCCCGCGTGTTCTCATCGTCCATGCCTCGCCGGTCACGCGCCTCGGTCTGGCGATCCTCCTGGCAGAGAGCGGACGGTTTGCGGTCTGCGCGCAGGCCGATGCGGCGTCCACGGCGCGAGAGCTATTCGAGCAGCATCAGCCGGAACTGGTCGTTACTGGCCTCACACTTCGCGGCGGAGACGGCATCGGTTTGATCAAGGATTTTCGCAAATTGCATCCCACTTCGCGGACGCTGGTTCTAAGCAAGCGCGACGATGCCCTCGCAGTGCAACGGGCGTTTCGGGCCGGCGCACGCGCTTATCTCATGGCTGGCGATGAGACGGCGGAGATTTTGGAGGCGCTGGACCGGATTCTGGAGGGTAAACTCTACGCCAGTGTGAGCGTGGGGCACCGGTTGCTCGAAAATCTTGCCGGCGGTCAGATAAGACCAACCGACTCGAAGGTCACGTCACTAAGCGATCGGGAGCTGCAAGTTTTTTCATTGTTCGGACGTGGCTTCGGCGCGACACGACTCGCGGCGGAGCTGCACCTGAGCGTGAAGACGATCGAGACACATCAAATGCGGATCAAGCAAAAGCTGGGCCTGCGGAGCGCGGCGGAGCTGAGCAAAGAGGCGTCGCTTTGGATGTCCGAGGTCGCGCGGCGCGAGCTTGCCTCAGCGCGGTGGGCCGGCCACACGACGTGAATCGAGCGTGCGGCGCTCAATTGACAAGAAGGTTTGCTAAAGCGTTCCCGGGGCGAAAAAACCATCGGGCGACGGAGCGCGCGATCCACCGGAAGGGATTGTCGGGACGCGCGCCGAGTGAATTCACATTGCTGAATAGGCCCCCGGAAGTAATGGTATCGGCGATGATTGCGGAGACGCCGGTCACACTGGAATTCGACACGATCGACGATGTCCTGCGGGATGTCGCGGCCGGGAAGATCGTGGTCGTGACCGATGACGCCGATCGCGAGAACGAAGGCGACCTCGTCATGGCCGCGGAGAAGGCGACGCCCAAAGCGATCAACTTCATGGCGATGCACGGGCGCGGCTTGATCTGTGTGCCCATATCGAACACCCGTGCGGAGCAGCTCGGCTTGCAACGGATGGTGGCGCAGAACCGCGAAATGTATCGCACTGATTTCACCGTTTCAGTGGACGCAGCGCGCGGAGTTACCACCGGCATCAGCGCGCACGATCGCGCGACGACGATTCAGACAATCGCGAACCCGGAATCTGCTCCTGACAATTTGGTGCAACCGGGCCACGTTTTTCCATTGCGAGCCAAGGATGGTGGAGTGTTGCGACGCGCGGGCCACACGGAAGCGGCCGTAGATCTGGCGCGCATGGCGGGGTTGCAGCCGGCCGGAGTTCTCTGCGAAATTTTGCACGACGACGGAACGATGGCGCGCCTGCCGGAGCTGATGGAGTTCCGCAAAAAACATGGGCTGCGCATCTGCACGATCCAGAGCTTGATCGCGCACCGCCGTCTCAAGGAAAAACTGATCGAAGCGGAGCAGGTCGTAAAACTGCCGACCGATTACGGCGACTTCGATTTGCATCTTTATCGGTCCACCCTGGACGGCGCGCATCACCTTGCGCTCGTCAAAGGCAAGATTTCAAAAACACGCCCCACCCTCGTCCGCGTTCACAGCGAATGTTTGACTGGCGACGTTTTCGGCTCGCGACGCTGCGATTGCGGAAATCAATTGCACGCGGCTCTACGGCAGATCGCCGATGAAGGAAATGGCGTCCTTCTTTACATGCGGCAGGAGGGGCGCGGCATTGGCCTGGCTGCGAAAATTCACGCCTACAAATTGCAGGAAGAAGGGCTCGATACGGTTGAAGCCAATGCCAGGCTCGGGTTTGCCACCGATCTGCGTGATTACGGCCTCGGCGCGCAAATTCTCTTCGATCTCGGCGTGCGAAAGTTTCGATTCCTCACGAACAATCCCAAGAAGGTCGTCG
>DASVJK010000029.1:0-47465 GCA_036385955.1 Chthoniobacterales bacterium
ATCGTTCAAATCGGAGGTCGCGAAGCGGCCGCCTTCCAGCGGAACGAGCGGACGCAAATCGGGCGGGATCACGGGCAGGACATCGAGCACCATCCAATCCGGCCGGGCATGCGAGGAGGCAAAGCCCTGCACGAGCTTCAAGCGCTTCGCCAGTTTCTTGCGAATCTGTTTGCTCTTCGTGTTTCCCATCGCCTCTTCCAGCTCTTTGTTGAGCTTGTTAAGGTTGATTTCGGAGAGAAGTTTTTTGACCGCGTCCGCGCCCATGCCGGCGACAAAATCTTCGCCGTACTGTTCCTGCGCTTCGCGATACTCGACCTCATTCAAAAGCTGCGTTTTCGTGAGCGGTGTCTTGCCTGGATCGATCACGATGTAGTCTTCGTAATAGATGACGCGCTCGAGCTGGCGTGCGCTCATATCGAGCATCAAACCAAGCCGGGAAGGCATGCACTTGTAGAACCAGATGTGCGAGACCGGCACGGCGAGCTCGATGTGGCCCATGCGTTCGCGGCGCACGCGCGCCAGCGTCACCTCGACACCGCAACGATCGCAGATCACGCCCTTGTGCTTGATGCGTTTGTACTTTCCGCAGGAACACTCCCAATCGCGTGTCGGTCCAAAAATGCGCTCGCAAAATAAACCGCCCTTTTCCGGCTTGAAGGTCCGGTAATTGATCGTCTCCGGATTCTTGACCTCGCCCTTGCTCCACGACCGCATCGTATCCGAAGACGCGACGCCGATCGCCACTTGATCGAAGCCCACGGAGCGTTCTTCGCCCACCAGTTCCCGCCAGGAATGTTCGTTCATTATGTTAAGAGATCTTTAGTTGAGAAAATTAAGCGACGTTTTCCAGGAATGCGGTTGGCGCCTGGCCGCCGACTTTCACGTCGAGGCCTAACGACTGCATTTCCTTGATTAACACGTTGAAAGATTCCGGTGTGCCGGCCTCGAGCGAGTTGTCGCCCTTGACGATCGACTCATAGATGCGCGTGCGTCCCTGCACGTCGTCGGATTTCACCGTGAGCAATTCCTGCAAGGTGTAAGCCGCGCCATACGCTTCGAGCGCCCAGACTTCCATCTCGCCGAAACGCTGGCCGCCGTATTGCGCTTTGCCGCCGAGCGGCTGCTGCGTGACGAGCGAATAAGGACCAACCGCACGTGCATGAATCTTGTCCGCCACCAGGTGGCCGAGCTTCATCATGTAGATGTAACCGACCACCACTTCCTGATCGAAAGTGTCGCCCGTGCGACCATCGTAGAGCCGCGCCTTGCCGGTTTCCTGAACCCAGGTGAAGCCCTCTTTCTTTTTCGCGTCGTTTAAATACTCGCGGATTTTCGCTTCCGAAATTCCGTCGAAAACTGGCGTCGCCACCTTGAAGCCAAGAGCCTTCGCCGCCACGCCCAAGTGCGTTTCGAGCACCTGACCGACGTTCATACGGCTCGGCACGCCGAGCGGATTCAGCACGATCTCGACAGGCGTTCCATCCGCGAGGAAGGGCATGTCCTCTTCCGGCACAATGCGGGCGACGACGCCCTTATTGCCGTGACGGCCCGCCATCTTGTCGCCGACGCTCAGTTTGCGTTTGCTCGCGATGAAAACCTTGACCTGCTTGATGATACCGGGATCGATGTCGTCTCCGCTCTCAACACGATCCATCGAGCGTTCACGCTCAAGCTCGAGCTCCGCGAATTTGTGCTCATAAGAAGCGATGATCTCGCGGATCTTGTTCCGGATCGGGCTCGGATCGATTTCGATATGATCGTAAACGGTCGCGAGCTTGCGTAGCAGCGTCTTGGTGATCTTGCGGTTCGCGGGGATGATGATCTCGCCGGTTTGGGCGTTCACTACATCGAGCGGAATTTTCTCGCCTAACAGGATGTTCGAGAGCGCGTCTGTCAGTTGTTCCGTCAGCTCGTCTTTCTTTTTCCGGTTCTCTTCCGTGATGGTTTTGAGCTGACGCTTCGTTTCAGAAGGCGTGAGTTTCTCGCGCGAAATTTCGTGCCGCGATGAAACCTTCACATCCATCACGATGCCGTAGGTGCCGGATGGGACTGTCAGCGACGTGTCTTTCACGTCCGCCGCCTTTTCACCGAAAATTGCACGGAGAAGCCGTTCTTCCGGCGCCAATTCCGTCTCGCTCTTCGGCGTGATTTTGCCGACGAGAATATCGCCGGGTTTCACTTCCGCACCGACGCGAATCACGCCATCAGGTCCCAGATTGCGCAGCGCTTCCTCACTGACGTTCGGGATGTCGCGCGTGATTTCCTCAGGCCCGAGCTTTGTATCGCGCGCCCCGATCTCAAATTCATCGATGTGGATCGAGGTGTAGATATCTTCCTTCACGACCTTCTCCGAGATCATGATGGCGTCTTCGAAGTTGTAGCCGTTCCAGGGCATGAACGCGACGAGCACGTTGCGCCCGAGCGCCAGTTCGCCCTGATCCGTGTTCGGGCCGTCGGCAATGACCTGGCCGCGCTTTACATGCTGGCCTTTCTTAACGATCGGCTTCTGGTTTACGCACGTGCCCGCATTCGAGCGCATGAACTTCCGCAGCTCGTAAACGTGAACGCCCGCTTCCAGATCGGTTTTCAATTTCTTGCGGCCCTCCGGCATGTGACCGTCTTTCGTGACGACGATCTGATCTGCCGTCACGGAAGCGACCTTGCCGCTTTCTCTGGAGATCAGAACCGCGTGAGAATCCCGCGCGACTTTGCCTTCCAGCCCCGTGCCGACAAGCGGCGCTTCCGAGACGATCAAAGGAACGCCCTGACGTTGCATGTTCGAGCCCATGAGTGCGCGGTTCGCGTCGTCATGTTCAAGAAACGGGATCAGACCAGCCGCGACTGAGACGAGCTGTTTCGGCGAGACGTCCATGTAATGAACTTTTAACGGCTCGACTTCCAAGAAGTCGCCGCGATACCGCACCGAAACTTTTTCGCCGGTGAAATGTCCTTTCGCGTCCATGGGCGCGTTCGCCTGCGCGACGAGGAAATTTTCCTCGCGATCGCCGGTCAAATAATCAACTTGATCGCTCACACGCCCTTTTTCGACTTTGCGGTAAGGCGTTTCGATAAACCCAAATTCGTTGATCCGCGCGAAGGTGCTCATCGAGCTGATCAGACCGATATTCGGACCTTCTGGCGTTTCGATTGGGCAGATGCGGCCGTAGTGCGACGGATGCACGTCGCGGACTTCGAAGCCCGCGCGATCACGGCTCAACCCGCCCGGCCCGAGGGCCGAGAGGCGGCGTTTGTGCGTCAACTCCGCGAGCGGATTCGTTTGATCCATGAACTGCGAGAGCTGCGAGCGGCCGAAGAAGTCGCGAATCACCGCGCTCAGCGCCTTCGGATTGATCAACTTCTGCGGCGTCATGCCGTCGATGTTGATGTCGAACAAAGTCATGCGCTCTTTCACGAGACGCTCCGTGCGCGCGAGACCGACGCGGCATTGATTGGCGAGTAATTCACCAACCGTCCGCACGCGGCGGCTGCCAAGATGATCGATATCGTCGAGAGTGCCTTCGCCGCGGCGCAGACTGATCAAGTACTTGATCGCGCCGATGAAATCCTTGTCGGTCACGATGCGCTCCGTGAGATCGACGTTGATCCCGAGCTTCTGGTTGATCTTGTAACGACCGACGCGGCCGAGATCGTACTTTTTCGGGTCGAAAAACAGACGCTTTAAGAGCGCCTTGGCGTTCGCGACCGTCGGCGGATCGCCGGGGCGCAGCTTCCGGTAAATGTCTTTCAGTGCCTCTTCCTGGTCGTGGGCCGGATCTTTTTTGAGCGCCTTCACGACGGTATCGTCGTTTGAGATGTCGATCACTTTTACAGCGGAATGCCCCAGCGCCATGATTTGGCGAACGGTTGCAGCCGTGAGCGGCTCAAAGGCGCGGGCCACCGTCGCCTCACCATCGAGCACATCAGCAATCAGAACCTTCGTCGCGAGCTCTTCCTCACCGAGTTTTTCACTGAGCTTAAGGGTTTCAATCGTGTAGAAGAGTTTGATCACTTCCTCATCGGAGCCATAGCCGAGAGCGCGGAGAAAAGTGGTCGCGAGGAATTTCCGGCGGCGTTTGCGGCGATCGAGATAGATGTAGAGCAGATCGCTCGTATCGAATTGCACTTCGATCCAGGAGCCGCGGTCGGGAATAATGCGGAAACTGTAGAGTACCTTGCCGTTGAGATGGATGCTCGATTCGAATGCGATCCCAGGCGAACGATGCAGCTGGCTGACGACGACGCGCTCCGCTCCGTTGATCACGAACGTTCCCTGCGGCGTCATGAGCGGAATTTCGCCCATGTAAACTTTTTCTTCCTTCGTCCCCTTTTCCTCGCGGAGCTGGAAAGTGACATGCAGCGGCGCGCTGTAAGTCTGGCTTTCCCGTTGCGCCTCGAGCGCTGTTAGTTTCGGCTCGCCGATCTCGTAATGGCTGAAATCGAGGGTCGCCTTTTCATCGTAGCTCTCGATCGGAAACACTTCCTTGAAAACAGCTTGCAGGCCCGACATTTTCCGCTTTGAAAACGGCACATCTTTCTGGAGGAAGTCGAGGTAAGAATTGAGTTGAACCTCGATGAGGTTTGGAGGCTCGATGCCTTCCTTAATGGTTCCGAAGTAGATACGTTCCGACATAAGTTACTACACCAATCTCCGAGGTTGAACGACGCGGCCCCAATTGGGCGGGGGCCGGTAATGAGAGCTTACGGCTTCAGCCGCAAGCAAGGAGCGCAAAAATGACAGCAAAACAGCAGCCTGTCAAATTGACCACCACCGTTTTGTTGCCTGGTTAAATTTTGTCCGTCGAGTGCGGGTTTGAAAATAAATCGACTGCTTCTAACGAAATATTTGTGACATACCGGCAGCTGGCGCGCAAGCTTTTTTGCGCGCCAGGCCGCAGGAATGGAAATTACTTGATTTCGACTTTGGCGCCAGCCGCTTCGATCTTCCTTTTGATCTCTTCGGCTTCCGCCTTGGTCACGCCTTCCTTGATCGTCTTGGGAGCGCCTTCGACGAGGGCCTTCGCTTCAGCCAGGCCGAGGCCGGGCACCGCGCTGCGAACTTCCTTAATCACGCCGATCTTGTTTGCGCCCATCTCTTTCAAGATGACTTCAAAAGCCGTTTTTTCTTCGGCTGGAGCTGCGGCCGCGCCCCCTGCGACGGGAGCCGCCGCTGCTGCGACTGGAGCCGCTGCGCTGACGCCCCACTTTTCTTCGAGCTGCTTCACCAGACCAGCAATCTCGAGAACGGTCAGGCCGCTGAGTTGCTCCACGATTTTATTTGTATCTGCCATATGATTTCCTCTCATTCGCCGCCTCCGAAAGCTTTCGGAGAATTAAAGCCGATAGCCATCGGCTCGGACAATTTCCTCTTGTTGCTCGCCCCGCCATCCGCGGCGTGGCGAAATTGTTGTTAAACTGGGGTCTCCGTCGCTGTCTCTCCGGTGGTTGATTCGGCGGTGGGATTTTCCGCTGCCGCTTCGGGAGTCTGCTCTGCTACAGGCGCTTCTTCCTGGGTTTCTGCCACGGGCGCTTCTTGTTTCGTTTCCGCCACGGGCGCTTCTTCCTTCGCCTCTGGAGCCTCCGGCGTTGGAGCCTCTTCTGCGCTCGGAGCGGGGGCCGGCGTTTCCGGGGCGGGAGCCGCCGTCGCTGCTTGCAAAGCTTCTCCCTTTTCTTCCTTGGCCTTCAGAAGTCGTGCGAACGCAGACGCCGGCTCATTCAAGACGCGAACCAAACGCGTCGCCGGCGCGAGGAGCAACCCAAGAAGCAGAGACAGCAAAATCTCCCGCGAAGGCAACTCGGCTAAAGCCTCCACGTCCGAAGTCGATAAAACCGCTTTGTCGACAACGCCGATTTTGAGCGTGGCAATCTTAAACTCGGCGGCAAACAGCTTCAAAATTTTCGCCACCGGCGCGACATCGTTCTCCCCCATCACGATCGCAGTCTGCCCGGTCAACTTGTCGGCGACGTCCGGCATTCCAGAATCCGCCATCGCCCGTTTCAGAAAGCTGTTTTTTACGACGCGCACTTCCGCACCAGCTGGAGCGAGCCGGTTTCGAAGCTCACCGAATTGATCCACATTCATCCGCTGGTAGTCGGCGACGAGGAGGAACGGTGAACGATTGAGTTTCTCGGAAAGGTCCGAAACGATGTTGGCTTTTTCTGGTCTCATGTAAGGAAGTTGAGAGTTGTTGGTTGAGAGTTGAGAGACCAGCCTTAGATGCTCAAATAGGGCGACGGATCGACGTGCAATCCGGGCGACATCGTCGCGCTGAGCGTCATCCCTTCCACGAAGCGGCCTTTCGCCGTCGCCGGCCGCGAACGGACGACCGCTTCGATCACCGCAGTTCCGTTTTCGATCAATTGATTTTCCGCGAATGAAAATTTTCCGACCGGCACCGCGACGTTGCCGTTCTTATCGAGCTTGAATTCCACACGACCCGCTTTCACTTCGCCCACGGCTTTCGCAGTATCTTCGGTCACCGTGCCGGTTTTCGGATTTGGCATCAGGCCGCGCGGGCCAAGCACTTTGCCAAGCTTGCGCACTTCGGCCATTGCGCCCGGGGTCGCGATCGCGACATCAAAATCCTGGAAGCCTTCCTGGCACTTTTGAATCATGTCCTTGAAGCCGACATACTCGGCGCCGGCATCCTGCGCGGCCTTCGCTGCCTGACCTTCCGCAAAAACGAGAACGCGCACTTGCTTTCCACTCCCGTGAGGCAGGGGGCAGGTTCCGCGGACCATCTGGTCTGATTGCTTCGGGTCGACCCCGAGCCGGAACGAAACGGTCACCGTTTGGTCGAACTTCGTCGGCGGCAACTTCTTCAAAGTCGAAACCGCTTCGTTCAGGTTGTAGGTTTTTGTGCGATCCACCTGCTCGGCGGCCGCGCGATAACGTTTGCTGCGATTTTTTTGCATGATCTTGTGCAGTGCCAGCGAGCCGATGCTCTCCTGCTGTGCCCGTGCCTTCCTCGGCGCGGGGTGTGAAAATTAGCGGTGATTTGGACGTTGTCAAAACCGAAAGCGCCCTGCTAAACCTCGTGCATGAAATCCCACATCTCGACCAGCCTAACCCTTTCCATCTTCGTGGCTTTGACCGCCGCCATCACGGCCACGGCCCAGCCAATAAATTTCAGCGAAGTATCGCTCTGGGTTCGCGCGCGAGAGACTGATCAATCGATCGTGCGCGAGGTCAGCCAACGCAAGCTGGCCCGCGCTCTGACCCCGCAGCAGGAAGTCACCCTCAAATCCCAAGGCGCGAGTGATTCCCTCGTTCAGTCATTGCGAAGCCCGAATATCATCGCGGCTCCCGCGGACGTGGCGGCCAGCGAGATAAAATCGCAGCCACCGAGGATGCCGGGGCCCCAGGAAACGGCGGCCGATTCTGCGGCCGATAACCTGCATATTTTCGAGGTGCCATCCGGCTACCCAATAAATCTCAGTCAATGGGGAGGACCCGATTACGAATTCGCTTTCAACATCTTTCGATTCGCGGGCGAAAACATTGTTGAACCCGTCGTCGTCGACACTGTGCGCACGTATACCGATGTCGCGACGTACATCGGCCCGCGCGGCACGGACTCCCGCACTACGCACGCCTGTTTTCGCAGTGAAGGATTCACGCCGTATTTAGGCGGCGACTTGAAAGACGATGCTTATATGATCAGCGACTACAGTTCGGCTGTGTCTCATTCCGTTTCCCGCGGGATGTCCATCGACCGGAGAAACCCCGTCTTCATCCAAGGCGTGCCCTACACGCTCTACCCCATTTACGGCGTCCGCGGCGTGTCGCTGTATTACATCGCCAGTTCCAGCAATTCCGTGAAGCTCGCCATCAACACGTCACGACGCTAGCGACGAAACAGGTTCTCACTCCGCCCGGCAGCTCCACCGCTGTCGATTAGTTCAAGCCGTACGCTTCGACCAGCGCCACGCCGGTCGTATTGCTGACGCCACGAACAATCGCGGTGTAGTTGCCAGGCGTGAGATTTCGGACAATCGCCGATTCCAGATCGTTCGACGGCGGAATGCCCGTCGCGATGATTTCCGCTTCGTGATCGCTCCGCCAATTGTCATTGGCGTCGAGCAGCGTGCCATTGCCGTCGTACAATTCCAGCGTTGGATTTCCCATTGCGCCTGCTATGGGAACCGATGGTCCAAGTGCGCGCACGATGAGTCTGGCGGTGCCGCCCCCGCTTCCTCCGCCAACAATAAATCCACCGATCATGACGTTATCGCCCGTGTCGACAAAGCCACGCGTGCTGATGTTCGCCAGCTTGGAGTTCGCGCCTTGCGAAAAATCGTAAACCTCGACTAGCCCGACACCCGAGGTGTTATTCTTGCCCCCTACGATCGCGGTATAGGCTCCAGGATTTAAGGTCGCATCGATCGCTGACTCGAGATTATTACTGGGTGGGATGCCAGTGGCGATAATCAGCGCCTCCTGAACGGGGTCGTCTCTCCAGTTATCGTTCGTGATCGTGCCAAATGCGCCTGGACCGTGCAGTTCCAACACCGGATCAGCCAGTGCGTCGGGGACGCCGAAACCTGTCAACGAAGGTCCAATGGCCCGAAGGAGCAGATGTCGTGGACCGCTTCCCGTGATGATGAAGCCACCGATCAGCACGTTCTCTCCGGTTTGCACCCGCATTCGGGTGGAAAGGTTGAGCAGCTTCGCCGGTGTCGAATTTGACGACCGCAGGTCATACCCGACGACATCCAGGTTAATTCCTTCGGGTGAGGAGACCGTGACATCCGAAGACTGACCGGCGCAACTGAAGGCATTCTGCACATAGGGATTTGCTTGTGGGCAGGAGGCGCTCAGCCAATCGCCGAAGTCGCCGTTCGAGTTCTGATTGAAGCCGACGATGTTGGTGCTTCCACTATTGATCGAAAAGTAACGCGATCCAGTGGAAGTAGTGTTTCTCGTAGCGGGGGCCGACCAACTGAACAGATCCTGCGGGCGAAGGTTGTTACCATTGCCTATGAACGATCCAAGGCCGAGAACCTCATCCATCTCGTGCTCAGTCGAACGCAGCGCGTCGTAATTGCTGCCGCTGGGAGGTCGGCTGAACTGGAACGGTGCAGCGGAATTCAACGTAACGATGCCGTCGTAGGGTCCGCCGGCACCTACAGTGCCGTTCGCGAACATCGCTGGCGGGGTGTTCAGCCCGACTGCTCTACCGCCTGCGCTCGAAGGAACTATGTTAGTGGATAAGGAACTCGCTGGCAGGCTGCCGTTCGCGGTCGTGTCATTCCCCGTCGTTGCGTCCGCATTGAGGGCGGAAATATACGTGTTCCAGGCGATCGTATAGACAACAAAATTGCTCCGCGCCAGAATCCCCGATGGAAGGGGATTGCCATTGACCTCGGTATTTGAGTAGCGGAAATAGATCTTCACGGTTATCGGGTCAGTGAACAGTGACTGATAAGTCGCGACGGCTTGGTTGATCATCGACTGGATCGCGGCCGAGTTCGGGTTACCGGTGATAGAGCTGTCGAACGTCGAATTGATAACCAGCCCAGGACTGGTTATGGTCGTGGCGGTCATTGTGTTCGAATCGCCACTTGCGCCGCGCGCATTGTAAGCCCGCACTCGGTAGTAGTAGGTCGTGCCCGGGCTCAACCCGCTCACAATACGGCTAGTCACGTTGCCGACGTCCAAGTCCTGATAACCGCTCACGTAGCTCTTAAACGAGCCAGTGGTGGAGACGTCCAGCCGATAATCAGTCGCTCCGCTTACGATGTTCCAATTCGCCAAAAAGCTGCTGCGGGTTGGAGCCATTACTACCGGCGATAGGGCAACTCCGCTCCGCGCTATATCTTCGTCCGAAGCTTGCGGATCGATTGAGTCCCTTGCCAGTCCTGACATGGCAGCTCCTGTCCACGCATTATGCTCGCTGGCCCCTGCCTGGAATATATCCGGCGTACCCGGATTTTGATTTTGAGTGACAGCCTGTGCGAACGCAGATGCAGCTGGAAACACCCCAAATGCAAAGAGCACCATGGGGACGGTGACGGAAAAAAGGAGCCAAGCAGCTAAGCCGCGATAATTAAAGAAACCGGATTGAGAAGCGAGTTTTTTTTTCATGGGAGAAAGCGGAAGGCTGCTATTACATCCGCCTAGTCTTCGTTAGGCGAGAAATAATCCGCGGCTTTCGCATCTTGTTTTCAGTGATTGACCGAAAGCGACTTGTCGGCGTCGTCGGAACGGCAGAACTGCGGCCGCGACGGAGCGAGTCCCTCAGGTAAGAACTACGGCTTCGCGGTGTTCTTCACGATCCGGCCTTCCTTCATCACGAAGGAGACGCGCTCGGTGGCGGTGATGTCGGTGGTGGGATCGCCGGGGATGGCGACGATGTCGGCCAGTTTGCCTTTCTCGAGCGTGCCGACTTTCTGGGCGATCCCGAACAACTCGGCGTCGGCGGAGGTGCCGGCACGAAGCGCTTCGATCGGCGGCATGCCAAGGTCGACCATTAACTTGAATTCCTTTGCATTCTGGCCGTGTGGATAGACGGCCGCGTCGGTGCCGAGTCCGATCTTCACGCCCATCTTCACGGCGTTGCGGAACATCTCGGAACGCGCCGCTGCCGCCGCTTTGGCCTTCGCTTGCAACACCGGCGGGTAAACTTCGATCTTCGACATGATGTATTCCGTGGCCATCAACGTCGGCACGAGATACGTCCCTTTGCTTTTCATGAGCTGAAGCGTTTCCGGCTTCAGAAACGAGCCGTGCTCGATCGAATCCACACCGGCCTCGATCGCCTCGCGCGCAGCCTGATCGCCGTGGCAATGGACGGCGATCTTCTTGCGCAGACGATGTGTTTCATCGACCAGCGCCGCCATTTCCGCGGGTGTGAACTGCGGAGTATCGACTTCGTCCGTCATCGATAAAACGCCGCCAGAGACGGCCGCTTTGATCACATCGGCGCCGTTCTTGATCTGGAAGCGAACGGCTTTTCGAATCGCGTCTGGGTCGTCGGCGATGCCGTCAGAATAATCCGGTTCGTGACCGAAGAGAAAATCACGAAAGCCCGCGGTGTCGTCGAAATGACCGCCGGTGGCGCCGATCCCATAAGTCGCGACCAACATCCGCGGACCGACGATGATTCCCTTCGCGATCGCATTGCGGAGCGCCACATCGACGAAATCATGACTGCCTTCGAAGCGGCTGCCCAGATCGCGCACCGTGGTGAAACCCGCTTCGATCGTGACCCGCGCGTTTGGTATCGCCATCAAAGCGAGCTCGGAGATGTTCGTCTCGAGGAGCTTCAATCGGCGCTCATTAAAGTTGCCACTGAAATCAAACGTGACGTGCGTGTGCGCATCCATGAAACCCGGCGAAAGCGTCGCGTTACCGAAATCGATCACTTGGGAGCCGCTGGGAATCGGCAGGTTGCTCCCGGCGGCGGTGATCATGGTTCCCTGGACAATGACGACACCGTTCGTGATCAACGCCTTCGATTTGCCGTCGAAAAGGCGGGCCGCCTTGAGGGCAATGATCTGACCCGGGTTATCCGCCGCGGGCGCGACGGAAGCGTAACACAGAATGAAAGGCAGCAGCGCGCGACCCGCGAGGGAAAGAAACTTATGCATGTTCTGCGGATATAAAAATCTGCAAGACAAAGCAAGGTCGCAGGCGAGAGGTGGATCGAGCGCTCCGTCGCTCGATGGAAAGAAGTCGCGACGCAGTCGCGCAAATCAAAACATCGCGCGTCGGAGCGCGTGATCCACCTAAGGACGCGTTCGCCTAATCGACGATCTCGAGGCCCATCTGGCGGGCGGTCCCAGCAATGATGCGGAAGCCGGCTTCGTCGTTGCGCGAATTCAGATCTTTACCCTTCGTCTTCACAATATCCATGACCTGTTTCCGCGTCACTTTGCCGACCTTCGTCTTGTTCGGCTCTTTGGAGCCGGCGGCAATGTTCGCCGCCTTTTTCAAAAGGATCGCTGCGGGCGGACTCTTCGTGATGAACGTGAAAGATTTGTCCTTAAAAACAGTGATCACGACTGGCAGAATATCGCCCGCCTGCTTTTGGGTGACGGCATTAAATTCCTTACAGAACGCCATGATGTTGACGCCGCGCGGTCCGAGCGCCGTGCCGACCGGCGGCGCCGGGTTCGCTTGTCCGGCAGGAATCTGCAATTTGATGTGAGCTACGATTTCTTTGGCCATGGGAAAATTATATTAGGGTTAATAGGAAGGCTAGCCGCGTTCAACCTGCCAATATTCCAACTCAACCGGTGTCGCGCGGCCGAAGATCGTGACTGACACACGCAATTTGCCACGGTCGGGATCGATCTCTTCGACGATGCCGTTTTGGTTTTGGAAAGGTCCGTCGGCAACTTTCACAGTCTCGCCGACTTCGAAGCTGACCTTTGGCTTCACCTTCTCTTCACGTTCGCGCATCTGCGCGAGCATGTTATCGACTTCCGACTTCCGCATCGGGATCGGTTTGTCTTTCGTTCCCGCGAAACCGATCACGCCCGTCGTCTCGCGAATGAAATACCAAGTGCGCCCCACCAGCTGATTGCTCTCGTCGAGCAAGTGCATGTTGATGATGAGATAACCGGGGAAAAATTTTCGCGTCGTCTCGCTTTTTTTGCCGCGCTTGATTTCCGAGACACGCTCCGTCGGAACGAGCACTTCGAAAATCACGTCGCTCATCTCCTCGGTCTTGACGCGCTTCTCGATGTTGTCGCGGACCTTGTTTTCCTGGCCGGAAAGCACGTGCACGACGAACCACTGATCTTTTGGGGCGAGAACCTGGGCCATATCAGTGGATGCGAGTGAAGTAGTGGATGAAGCTGATCAGGACGAAATCGAAGAGCGCGACGTATCCGCCGAGAAGAAGCATCGCGATGATGACCACGATGGTCGAATCGGTCAGCTCCTTATAACGCCGGATCCCCTTCTCCTTCGATTCCCACGGCCATGAAGCTTTCTGCAACTCGGCTCTGACTTCGTTGAAGAAGTTTTTTGATTTCGTGAGCATGTCGGGATTGTTCGGGCGAGTTGCGTTCAAACAGGTCAGGAGGGACTCGAACCCCCAACCGACGGTTTTGGAGACCGCTACTCTACCAATTGAGCTACTGACCTAATTTGTTGCCTCGCGGAAACCAACTTAGTCCAGAATTTCGGCTACGCGACCGGCGCCGACGGTTTTGCCGCCCTCGCGAATCGCGAACCGGATGGTTTTTTCCATCGCGATTGGCGTGATCAACTCGACTTCCACCGAGACGTTGTCTCCCGGCATCACCATCTCGACGCCATCCGGCAGCTTGACGGTTCCGGTCACGTCGGTCGTGCGGAAATAAAATTGCGGGCGGTAGTTCGTGAAGAACGGCGTGTGACGGCCGCCTTCCTCTTTGCTCAATACATAAACTTCCGCCTTGAATTTGCGGTGCGGCGTGATGCTGCCGGGCTTTGCGATGACCTGGCCGCGCATGACGTCTTCCTTCTTCACGCCACGCAATAGCACCCCGACGTTGTCGCCGGCGCGCGCTTCGTCGAGAAGCTTCCGGAACATTTCGATGTCGGTGGCAGTCGTCTTTATCGTGTCCTTGAGGCCGACGATTTCGACTTCCTCCATCTTCTTGAGGATGCCGCGCTCGACACGACCGGTCGCGACGGTGCCGCGGCCTTCAATGTTGAATACGTCTTCCACCGGCATGAGGAACGGCTGATCGATCGGGCGATCCGGGACGGGGATGTAATCATCCACCGCCGCGACAAGCGCGAGAATCTGCGCTTCCTGTTCGGCGTCGCCATTCAGCGCCTTGAGCGCGCTGCCTCTGACGATCGGAATCTTATCGCCAGGAAATTCGTATTGAGTCAGGAGATCGCGCACTTCCATTTCGACGAGATCGAGCAGTTCCGGATCGTCGACCATGTCGACCTTGTTCAGGAACACGACGACGGCGGGCACGCCGACCTGGCGCGCAAGCAGGATGTGCTCGCGCGTCTGCGGCATCGGACCGTCGGCGGCCGACACGACGAGAATCGCGCCGTCCATTTGCGCGGCACCCGTGATCATGTTTTTCACATAGTCAGCGTGGCCGGGGCAATCGACATGCGCGTAGTGGCGCTTGTCGCTCTGATATTCCACGTGTGCGGTGTTAATGGTAATGCCGCGCTCTTTTTCTTCCGGCGCATTATCGATTGAATCGTAGGCGCGTACTTCGGCGAAACCTTTCTTGGCGAGCACGCTGGTGATCGCGGCGGTAAGGGTGGTCTTGCCATGGTCCACATGACCGATCGTGCCGACATTGATGTGCGGCTTGTCGCGTTTAAATGCTTGCTTGGCCATCTCGATTTTCCTTGGGTTAAACTAACTCTTTTTTTGTTGTTGCTGCCGGCCGCGAGCTCTGGAGCCCATGACCGGGATCGAACCGGTGACCTCGTCCTTACCAAGGACGTGCTCTACCAACTGAGCTACATGGGCCGCTGTTTGTCATTAAATTGCTCGTCCCGCGGTTGCGGAACAAACCGGTTTCTCTCTCGTTTAGAAGTAAAAATCCCAGAGTCGCGTCAAACTTCCGTTTTGAACGACCATGGGACCTCGTCTCGTTCTCCGAAAAAGCGTCGGCAAGCTAGCAGCGCGCTCTCGGGTGTCAAAGAAATTTCTTCCCGGTCCCCGCGTTCTTTTGCGAGAGATTCGGGCCTGATAATTCTAGTTCTTCCGCCGCGAAAGAACGACGGCAATTACTACGATCACGATTAGTGCGGCGACGCCAATGCCGATTTTCATGGGCATGCTCATCCTTTCCGGCGGGGCCGGTTTCGGGGTGGCCACGGGCGCGGCGGCCACCGGGCGCGGCGGAGCCAGTTTTGCCTTCACGTAGGCCAAGCGTTGGGTTGTGTCGAAATCTTCGGGCTTCAATTTCAACGCCGCTTCCAGATCAGGAACGGCCTGCGCGAATTGATTCATCGCCACATAAGCATCCGCGCGCCGGTTGAAAGTGACCGGATTGTCCGGCTTCTTTTCAATACTGGACGTGTAATCCCGGATCGCGTCCTCGTATTTCCTCAGGTTGTAAAAAGCGTAGCCGCGCCGGTCGTAACAGACCGGATTGTTCGGATTCAGCTCGATCGCCTTGTTATAATCTACGAGAGCCACATCGTACTGATTCTGGATCATCAGCGTCTGGCCGCGCTCGTAATACCCGACCTCACTCTTCGGCGCGATCTCGATAACTTTTGCGAAGTCCGCCAGCGCCTCCGCAAGCTTGGCCGCCGCGCGATAGACGCGGCCGCGATCGGCATAAAGCCGTTCATCCTTCGGGCTGAGGTCGATCGCTTTCGTAAACTCAACGATCGCTTCGTCGTACTTGGCGGCCTGCGCGAGCTCGTTGCCCTTGTTCCCATGAACGACAGCGTCGGCTTTGTTATCCGCGTAGGAAGTCGTCGTTGCCAGAAGCAGCAGGCCGGCGGCCAGTCCGATAATTCTATTCTTCGTCATGTTCATACTAATCCCTTCGGCTCAGGTACATTTGTGGGGGGTGAATCTTTTAGGGTATGCACAAGCACACGGAAAGCTTAATCGCCTGCGAACAACTGTTCGTCGGACCTGCGCACCTAGTGGGGCGAGGCAGCGGGCGGGGCCAGTGCAGGCGAGACTCCAGGCGTTGCCACCGGGGCTGGCCCAGTGGGAGCGGGTGTCGCACCGGTTGGGGCCGGCGAAGAATTCGCGCGGGTTTCCAGTGCTTTCAACCGGCTCTGCGCATCGGCGTCATCTGGCTTGATCTTGAGCAAAGCGCGGAAGTCAGCCGCGGCGCTCCGGGTATCGCCTGCCATTGTGTGGGCCAGCGCCCGGTGCCGATATCCGTCGGGATCCTTTGGATCTGTCGCGATCGCCTTGGTATAATCCGCGAGCGCTTCCTTGTATTTTTTCAAGTTTCGGTAGGCGAACGCACGCCGCTCGTAGGCGCCCCCGTCGTCCGGAACTCTTTGGATCACTATTCCGTAATCCTCAATCGCCTTTTGCCATTCACCTTTAGAGATGAAAACAAAACCGCGAAAGCGTCGGGCATTGGCATCATTGGGCGCGACCTGCAGGGCTTTGTCAAAATCCGCCAGCGCAGGGTCCAGTTGTTTCTGCACCAGGAGCACTTCACCACGACCGATGTACGCCGCGACATTCTGCGGGGCGAGCTCGATCGCTTTTGAGAAGTCCGCGAACGCTTCATTCAGTTTGTTGGCGCCGCGATAGGCCGTCCCACGATTGAAATAATTTTTCGTGTCCCCCGGCTCGGCCTCGATCGCTTTGGTAAACTCCGCAATAGCTTTTTCGTAATCCCGTTTCTTGGCGGCTTCGACGCCACGCGCCGAGTGCCCGCCTGGATCTTTGGAGTTCGAAGCAGCCGCGTTCCCAGGCGACTGGGGCGCGCTCCGTGGACGCTTTTTCGCATACAAAACTCCGGTCGGATACGCCACGAACGCGATCGCCAGACTGATAACGGTTCCGATTTTGTAATTGTTCATGTTTGTCCGCCTATTAGATGGAGACGTAAATCGATTGCAAGCCAGCGCTGCTTTCTTTCGAATCGAGGCTCGGTTTGCAGCGGATATAAAAACATGACGAAACAGGGACGCGAAACATTTTTAAAAGGCTATGCCGCCATCTTCGCGACCGTCCTCATCTGGTCGACGCCGTCCCTGTTTCAATTCTACCTCAACCGCTTCTACGATCCGTGGGCGCAAAACTTTTACCGATATTCCGTCGGCTGCCTCGCCGTCATGCCGTTTGTGTTTTATCGCTTTCGACGGAGCGGACCGCGGCTGAATCGCGGAATTCTGCTTGCGTGTCTCGTCCCCGCGCTCCCAAACGTCGTCCATCAAATCGCGCAAACCGTCTCCCTCTTCCACATGGGCCCGGGCGTTTACGCGATCTTCATCCGTTCCTCAGTCATCATCACCACGCTCCTCGCGCTCATCTTTTTTCCGGAAGAGCGGTGGATCATCCGCCAATGGCAATTTCAAGTCGGAACCCTTCTCGGCCTAGTCGGTGCTGTCGGCGTCCTTTGGTTTCAACCCGGACGGGAAGGCGGACCCATCGCCCTGCGCGGAATTGCCATTGCTTTCACCGCGAGCTTCTGCTGGGCGCTCTATAGCGTTCTGGTGAAGCGGCCCTCCGCGCGCCTCGGCCCCATTCGCAGCTTCGGTTTGATCAGTTTCATCACTTCGGCGCTGCTCTTGCCGCTCACTCTGGCGTTCGGAACAATCGCGACCCCGCTTCATGTCGGCGCACGCGTAAACATCATCCTGATCGTCTCCGCCGTGACCTGCATCAGTCTGGCGCATGTTTTGTACTACATCGCCATCCGCAAAGTCGGGGTCGCGCTCTCACAGACTCTGCAACTTCTGTGTCCCGCCGGCGCTCTCGGGCTTTCCGCAATCTTTTTTGGCGAGCGGCTCACCACCGCGCAAGCTTGGAGCGCCGCCATCCTGCTCTTCGGTGCGTTCCTGGCCATGCGAGTGAAATCCGATGCGGCTCTGGCCTCATCGGAAAATCTCTAGCCATCAGGTAGGGACGCACCTCCGGGGCGTCCAACTATTGTTTTGTTAAGTGTCGGTTGCGGAGAAAAAGTCGGAAGCCTTGGAAAGGCGTCCCTACCTGATAGGATTGGCAACCCTCGATCGCGGCAGGCAAAATGTTCGTCGCGCCAGATCTGAGCCGAGCTGTTCCGCTTCATACCAGCGTGTCAGGCAGTCCTTATCCAGCAAATCGTTGTTCTTTGCTTTGAAGTCGTCCCAATCATCGTGCTCTCCTCTTGCGCCGCGCTCGCCGATCAGCGCGAGGAACGCGACGGTGATGGTTTCGTGATAGAGCTCTGGCCGGCCACCTTTCGCCGCGAGCAGCTTTAACCCGCGGGAAAAACGCGCCACCGCTTCCCCGAACGCATATCGCCCGATCATTTCGTATCCGAGCCGGACGTGTTCGGGATGGGGAAACATCGCAGGATCAAGCGCGCCTGTTTCCAGCGCCCGCAACTCCTCTTCAATTGAGGCCTCAACGTTTTTCATCCCGCGCCTCGACCAGTTGATGGCTGTCTTTCGCCGTCAAACTGAGGCCATATACCGTTTTGAAACGGACAATGTGCGCCAGCGTTTCCTTCGAGAACGGCGCCTTCCCTTCCAAAGCGTGCAGCGCCATCCCCTCCAGCAAATCGCCGAGGGAAATGTCCAGGTATTCCGCGAGGCCCTTGAGAACCTTCACGAGAGTTTTCTCCATCCGTGCGCCAACCTGCACTCGATCGACCCGTTTGGGTTGCGCCGTTTTCGTTTTCTTCATGTTATATTGTTACCATGATAATGATATAGCACAAGTGGTTTCTTCTGTAGGGCGGGGTCGCTGACCCCGCCAAAACTGCATGACCCCTCGTGAGGCAGTGTCTTCCGCTGTCATCCCGAAGCGCGCCTCGGGATGACAGACGCGCCGGCTACCTTGTTTCTCACGCCCGGAGGGGTCAGCGACCCCGCCCTACAGCCAGCCGCTCACCCTTCGCGCGGTTTCAGCGTCTGCGTCTTGCGCGCAAGCTCGATGAACCCCGCGCGATAACCCGCTGTGTCACGACCTTTCCCTTCCTGCGCCCATTCGATCACGGCACCGACCGTCCCTTTGCCTTTGTATTGCGAGTCGCGCAGGATCATTCCGAACTCCGCCACCGCCGCCGCGAATTTCAGATCCGGCGCCGCGTTCTCAAACTTGGAGCCGTTATCGACGAACGACTGCTCTGTCAGTTCGCTCGTGTCGCCGTCCGGTTTTTTGTAGCGCAGTTTCACCGTCACCATTTCCTGCGAAAGCTTCGGATCCGCCTGCGTCGTTGCGACCGCGGCAGAATTTGGCGCCTGGTATTTTAGCGGATCGACCGGCGGAATACTCGCGGCCGGATCAGTCGCGCCCGCTCCCGCCGGCACGATTTCATACAACGCCGTGACCGTGTGTCCGGCCCCGATCTCACCCGCATCCACCTTGTCGTTATTAAAATCCTCCTTCCGCAGCATCCGCTTCTCGTACCCGATCAACCGATAGGACGCGACGCGCGCCGGGTTGAACTCCACCTGGATTTTCACGTCTTTCGCGATCGTCATCAGGGTGCCGTTCACCTGTTGCACGAGCACTTTGCGAGCTTCATCGAGTGAATCGAGATACGCGTAGTTGCCGTTTCCTCTGTCGGCCAGCTTCTGCATCGTCGAATCTTTCAAGTTGTCCGTGCCGACACCGAGGACACTGAGGAAAACACCGCTCTTCGCTTTTTCCTCGATCAAACGGATCAGATCGCCCTGGTTGGTGACGCCGATATTGAAGTCGCCGTCCGTCGCGAGGATGACGCGGTTCACCCCGCCTTTGATGAAATTATCCGCCGCGACTTTGTAGGCGAGCTCGATGCCTTCCGCACCATTCGTCGAGCCGCCCGCTTTCAAATCTTCCAGCGCGCGCAGGATCGTTTCCTTCCGATCGCCGGTCGTGGATGGCAGCGCCAAACCAGAGCCGCCGGCATAGATGACGATCGCGACCCGATCTTTCTCTGTCAGTTTTTCCACGAGCAACCGCATCGCCTGCTTCACAAGCGGCAGCCGCTCTGCCGGTGTCATTGAGCCCGACACATCGAGGAGGAAAACGAGATTGCTCGCAGGCCGGTTCTCCGTCGCCACGTCGCGGCCCTTCAATCCGATCCGCAACAGGCGATGACTCGCATCCCAGGGACACGCGGTGGCATCGAGATCGATCGAGAACGGCTTGTCGCCTTCTGGTTCATGGTAATCGTAGCTGAAATAATTGATCATCTCTTCCACGCGCACCGCATCCTTGGGCGGGAGCGAGCCGGAGTTGATGAAACGGCGGACGTTCGAGTAGGAAGCCGTGTCTACATCGATGGAGAAAGTGGAGAGCGGATTGCTTGCCGCCTGGAGAAACGGATTCTCCGACACATGATCATACGTTGCCGTGTCGAAATCCTGGCGATATCTCGATGGCAGCTCGGATTCAGAGAGCTCGGAGCGAGTCTCTCCAAAAGCACGATGTTTCGTAACGCCGGAATCATAACCAAATCTAGAAGTGAATTCAGTCTTGGGGGCCGGGTACTTGCCAGCCCCAGCCAAACTACGCTTCTCGTAATATTCTCCTGTGGAAGCAGACGTTCGCCCGTCCAGGTGAAATTCTGAGGTCGTGTTGGGCGGCGCAGGCGGTTGCATCGCCAGGTAATCCTGCTGCGGCGCAGGCGTCGTACGGGGTGTGCCCCCGAAATCCTCTTCCGGAATCGCTTCCACAATCGTGGAAGGGTCTGCCGGGGGAAGGTTCACTCTTTCCTTGCGCAGACCCGGGCCCTTCTGCGCGATGGTTCCGCTCTCCCGTTGAATCGTCGAAATGGCGAGCGCGCCGAGCACCGCGAAAATCGCCAGGGCCGCCGCAAGCGAACCCCATTGCGTGGACGACCAGAGACGTCGCTGTTCTTCCATCCTAATGATGTTTGGCGAACGTTCCGGCGGCAGATGCTGGTCGGCCGCATACTCCGATTTCAAAAGGCGAGAAAATTGTTGGGTTTCGGCCACAAAGTCCTGGGCTTCGGGAGACGAAGCGACCGCCTGCTCCATCGCGGCTTGTTCTGCGCCGGAAAGTTCGCCGAGGGCAAACGCCGTTAAGTTGGGATCGTCGAGGTTTATTTTCATGAGACTATTCGAGGAGTGAAGGGCAAGAAATCCTTGGAAGCCTGCCCGTAGCGCTGCCGCAGAGTTTTTAGAGCGTTGTGGATGAGCACACCGACGTTACTGACGGACAACTCCGTGATTTCGCTGATCTGCTGGTAGCTGAGGTCGTTTTGCAATTTGAGTTGAAGCACTTCCTGCTGGCGCGGCGGGAGCGTGCTTAGAATTCGAAGCAAGAAGCCGCTCGCCTCTTTCGCCTCGAGTTTCTCGTAGGGCGCGGGCTGATCGCTCTCGCGCGATTCGAGAAGCTCTTGATCGAGATAAGTCATGCGTCTTTCCTTTCGGCAGATATTGAGGGCGCCATTCCGGCAGACGGTAAAGAGCCATTTCGCCGGGGCATGGTCGAGTTCGGTCCGATTCTCGTGTTGCAGTTTCACAAATGTTTCTTGCACGACATCACGCGCGCGGTCGCTATCGCCCAGGATTCGAGTCGCATATTGCAAGAGCGGCCGTTCGAAGCGCTTGAGGAGCGCATCCATCTGTTCGTCGTCGATTTTCGCCGCTTTGACCTGGACGCTTTGCATCTCTTTTCACCAAGTGTAACGCGCGAGCTTGCGGAAAATTACAGGATATTTTCGACGTGCCTTGATCTGCCAGGCAGGGACGCATCCCCGAGGCATCCGTCGAATGATATGAGTCGGCGCGCTCGGAGATCGCGCCCTACCTGGATGGATTACGAATCCAGACCTTTTTCCATTGCCAAGCTCGACAAGAGTTTCAGATTGCGTGTTCGATGGAATTGAAGCCGTATCTCGTCGCCCGGCAGAAGGAAGTGGACCGTGCCCTCGATCGTTTTCTGCCAAGGGAATCGACCCCGCCCGCAACGATCCACGAGGCGATGCGTTACAGTCTGTTTGCAGGCGGGAAACGCCTCCGCCCGATCCTTTGTCTCGCGGCCGCCGAGGCCTGCGGCGGTAAAATCAGCTCAGCACTGCCGCTGGCCTGCGCCATCGAATGCATTCACACCTACTCGCTCATCCACGACGACCTCCCGAGCATGGACAACGACGATCTCCGTCGCGGTCGCGCGACGTGCCACAAAGTCTTCGGAGACGGCATCGCCATCCTTGCCGGTGACGCGCTGCTGACGATCGCGTTCGAAATTGCGGCGCACGCGAAGAGCACGAAGCGCTATGATCTACGCGAAATCTTTCGTGAAATCGCCACTGCGGCGGGAAGCCAGAAACTGATCGCAGGGCAGGTTGCCGACCTTGAAGCCGAGGGCCGCCGCATCAACCGCACCCAGCTTCGCTACATTCACGAGAACAAAACCGCAGCGTTGCTAACTGCCTCGGTTCGCCTGGGCGCCATGGCCGCGAACGCCAGCGCGAAGCAGCTGGCCGAGATCACGACTTTCGGGCGCGCGCTCGGGTTGGCGTTCCAGGTGATCGACGATATTCTCGACGTCACTCAAACCTCGGAGAAACTGGGGAAGAGCGCTGGCAAAGATGTCGCCTCGAAGAAAGCAACCTATCCGGCTGTGATCGGGTTGGAAAAATCTCGGACCGAAGCGCGGCGGCTTACGTCGAAGGCGCACCGCGCCCTGCAATCACTCGACAAGAGCGGTGCCGCCTTGCGCACGCTCGCGGACTACCTGTTGCAGCGCGAGTACTAGTGGGGTCACGCGAGCGCCAGATTCGGATCGATCTCCTGAGTCAGCTCTGATTCAAAGCCCGCATTCAAACGAAGCGATGCGGCAAACGCGATCATCGCAGCGTTGTCCGTGCAGAGTTCAGGGACGGCGGTGAGAAGTTTCACGCCCGCGCGGTTGCACGCATCGCTCATCTGATCGCGCAATTCACGATTGCAGCTAACTCCACCACTCACGGTGACTAATTTCGCTCCGCTTTCGCGCGCGGCGCGCAGTGTCTTCTTCACCAACACTTCCACGCCGGCGCGCTGAAAAGACGCGCAGAGATCATCGCGAATATCATCGGAAATCGCCGCCAGCTTCGCAATTTGATACCGCACGGCCGTCTTCAACCCGCTGAAACTGAAATTGTGGTCGCCTGAATCAAGCATGCTCCGCGGAAAATCGAAGCGCGCGGGATCGCCCGACAAAGCACGCCACTCGATCTCCGGACCGCCCGGATAACCGAGGCCGAGCATCTTCGCAACTTTATCGAATGCTTCTCCCGCCGCGTCATCCAGCGTCCGGCCCAGGATCCGGTATTCATTTAAGCCACGCACGTCGACCAGCAGAGTGTGCCCGCCACTAACGATCAGCGAGACGTTCGGCTCGATCTCGAAGGCGCCGGTGAAAAATGGCGAAAGTAAATGGCCTTCGAGATGGTTGATCGCCAGATACGGTTTCACGAAACCGAGCGCGAGGCCCTTCGCGATGGACGCTCCGATCATGAGCGAGCTCGCCAGCCCCGGGCCCGCTGTCGCCGCAAACGCGTCCACTTCATCGAGCGCGATGCCAGCTTTTTTCACGGCGTCGTCCAGAAGATGCGGCGCGTGCAGGAGATGGTTGCGCGAAGCTACTTCGGGAACAACGCCGCCATAGGCTTCATGTTCCCTCTGCGACGCGACTTCGCTTGCGAGCAACTCATTGCCGCGCAGGACGGCGACGGCTGTCTCGTCGCACGAGGTTTCAATCGCGAGGATGGTTGGCATTGGTGAGCGCCATCCTACTCTGTCATCCCGAGCACAGCGAGGGACCTCACACCTGCAACGAACACGAATTAACGCTAGCGATTGTCCAACTGCGGTTGGGAGGTCCCTCGACGTCTGCGCGGCTTAGGATGACAGAATAATGAAAGCGCACCTCGCATGACGTTCGCGCGCTAGGAAAAACTTACTTCTTCACCGGCTCGACCTTCGGCGAGTTTTCCTGCGCATAAACCATCACGCCTTTGAGCGCGTCGATCGCGCGCAACAGTTGCGGGTCTCTCGTTTTGATCAGGTTTTTCTCCTCCTCCGGCTTCATGTTCTCAGCGCTCCGCATGGCAAAGAGCGCGCGCTCCTGTTCCGCGCTCATGGGCACGCGGATATTCGGAGCGACGCCGTTCCCATGGATGACCTGCTTGCTTGGCGTGTAGTACTTCGCGGTGGTGAAGCGCAAGGCCGAGCCGTCTGGAAGCTGCACGACATTCTGCACAGAACCTTTTCCGAAAGTCGTTTCGCCCACGAGAATCGCCCGGCGCAAATCCTTCAGCGCGCCGGCCACGATTTCGGAGCCGCTTGCGCTGCCTTCATTGACGAGGACTGCGAGCGGAAAGCGCGGGCGCTCCTTCGTAGAGCCCGAGGTCGAATAATCATGCTGCTGCGAAGCGACGCGTCCCTGCGTGGAAACGACCTTCGTATTCGGCGGCAAAAATTGCGCGCAGACATCAATGGCAACGTTCAAGAGTCCGCCGGGGTTGTTCCGCAGATCGAGCACCAGCGCCTGCATGCCACGCTTCTGCAGATCATCGAGCGCCTTCGCCAATTCTTCCGCGGTCGGTTCGTTGAATTGAATCAAGCGGACGTAACCGATCCTGAACGGACCGCTCAGGTCCGCATCGAGTATCCTGGTCCCCTTGACGCTCTGCACTCTTATCTCCGTCCGTTCGAGGGCGAAATCTTTGATCTCCTTCGTGGAGGGACGCAGAATCGTCAGCGTCACTTTTTGCCCGGAGGTTCCGCGCAGGAAGTTGACCGCATCCTGCAGCTCCATTCTTTCGGTCGAATTTCCATTGATCCTCAGAATTTGATCGCCGGGAAGAATGCCCGCCTTCGCCGCCGGCGTGTCTTCCATTGGTGTGATGACAGTGAGCAGTCCGCCCTTTACTGCGACCTCAATGCCGAGGCCGTTAAACCGGCTGCGCGTGTCATCCTGCATGTCCTTGAAGTCATTCGGCTCCATGAACTGGCTGTGTGGATCGAGCGACGAGAGCATGCCTTTCATCGCGGCATAAATCAGATCGTGGTAACTCGTCTTGTTGCCGTCCACGTAATCCTGCCGGAGCAACTGGACCGCTTTCGCGAAAACAGAAATCTGCGCGTAGCCGCTATCGTCATCCCCGCCGGCGGCATGGGCCGTGTAGAACCGGACTCCGAGGAGAAGGTTAAGAAAAACAAGGCACGCGAAGGTGCTGAGCAAAAGGCGGCGCTTCATGTGAGATTCGCTATTCGGGCACGACGATGATCGCTCATACGGAAATTTTTGGCAACGCGCAAACCGTCCGCTAAGGTCACGCCGCAGGAAATCGGGTCCTTCCGTCCATGAAATTACGCTCGTTTGTTTTCAGTCTCGCGCTTTGCCTGCCGCTTTGCACTGTGTCGGCCGCGCCGTCGCCGACGGCGGCGCCGAAGCCGTCACCCTCGCCCTCGCTGAAGCCGTCCCCCTCGCCCAAGCCAGCACCATCACCGTCACCGTCACCGTCACCGAAACCATCTCCGTCGCTGAAGCCGTCGCCGAAGCGGTCGCCCTCGCCGTCATTGAAGCCTGACGCCGAGCTGGAAAACGTCACGGATGAATTCATTCGCGGCTACCTCGCAGCCCGGCCGCTGCACGCCACCGCCCTGGGCTTTCATGAATACGATGGCCGGATCAGCGAATACACACGGCTCGCGATCGATGCGGAGTTGGCGCGTCTCAAACGATTCGATGAGCGGTTCAAAAAGTTCGACGTGGCCAAGCTCAGTCCGCGCGCCGCAATTGATCTCCGGCTTCTTCAGACCGCGATCAAGAAGGAGCTTTTTCTCACGCAGGACCTGGCCATCTACGAACACAATCCGATGACCTACGCCAGCGCCATCGACGTGAACGTTTACGTGAAACGCAAATACGCGCCGATCGAGGACCGCGTTCGCAGCATCATCGTCGTCGAGAACCAGGCGCCCAACATCATGATCGCCGCGAAAACCAATCTCGCCGACGTGCTTCCAAAACCGTACGTCGAGCTCGCGATCCAGATCGCGCGCGGGTCCTCGGATTTCCTGAAAAAAAACCTCATCGATGCTTTGGGCGAGCTGAAGGACGAGAGTTTGCGCGCTGCCTTTATGCAAGCGAATCGCCGCGCGGCCACGGCGCTGGCCGATTATGCGGCATGGCTGGAAAAGGAAAAATTGCCGAATGCGACCTCGCGGTTTGCGATCGGTGAGGAAAAATATCAACGGTTTCTCGCTCAAACCGAGCTGGTCGATTTGCCACCGGCAAAAATTCTCGAGCTCGGATTATCGGAATTAAAACACGAACAAGAAGTTTTCGCCGAGGCTGCGAAGAAAATCGACGCGGATAAACCGGCGCCCGAAGTCTTCAAGCAAATCCAGAGCGAACATCCGACTTCCGAGAACCTGATTCCCGAAATCACGAAGAAGCTGGATTCGGTCCGCAAATATGTCGCCGATCACAAGCTGGTCACGATTCCCTCGGAAGTCCGGGTTCAGGTAAAAGAAACTCCGCAGTATCGGCGCGCGACCAGTTTAGCTTCGATGGATACACCGGGCCCCTTCGAGAAACGGGCCACGGAAGCCTACTTCTATGTCACGCCGACGGAGAACGAATGGCCCGAGCAGCAAAAGAACGAGTGGCTGACGTGTTTCAATTCCTACAGTGCCGACATCATTTCGATCCACGAAACTTATCCAGGGCATTACGTGCAGTTCCTCCATCTGAACGCTTCCAAGGCCACGAAACCGGAAAAGATTTTCGGCGCCACCTCCTTCGTCGAGGGCTGGGCGCATTACTGCGAAAAGATGGTGATCGATGCAGGGTTCGGCAGCGTGTACGGACCAAACCCGACCGACGAGGAGATACAGCACGCTGCGAAATACCGAATGGCGCAAACACAACAAGCGATGCTTCGTTTGTGCCGCCTCTGCGTTTCGATCAAGATGCACACGCAGGGAATGTCGGTGGATGACGCCACGAAGTTTTTCCAGGAGAATTGTTGCTACGAAGAGAAGCCCGCCCGTGCCGAGGCGATGCGCGGAACGTTCGAAATCGGCTATCTGAACTACACGTTAGGCAAGCTCCAGATTCTCAAGCTGCGCGAAGATTACGAAGCGCAGGAAGGCGAAAATTTCTCGCTGAAGAAATTCCACGACGAACTGCTCAACCACGGAATGCTCCCTATCCGCTTGCTGCGCGAAATCATGCTGAAAGACAAAGCGAAGTGGGACGAAGTGTTGTAAGCAAGCAGCTGTCATCCCGAGCCGCGCAGACGGCAAGGGACCTCGCACTTGGCGATTGACCGTCCTACGACCAGAAATTTCTCCACGCAGTTGGTGCTTGAACGACTTCCGATTTTAGCAGGCGTCAAATTTCGACGGGAGGTCCCTCGCGGTCTGCGCGACTCGGGATGACAGCACTTGTGGCGAACCCTTTTCTCTTCGCGACCTAACCCTCGTCCACCTCGACATCCGGCTCCGACAACAGCTCCGGCAAGAGCGGCTGGGGATTCGTCGGCAGCTCTTCCACGTCGCGCAGCTTCTTCGTGATCGCGCGGGAGCGCACCGCCACTTTGTCCATGTCGCTCGACGCTTGATCGAGCTTCTCTTTCACCTTCAACAACGAATCGCCGAATTTCCCAAATTCATTCTTCACCCCCGCGAGCAAATTCCAGACTTCGCTCGATCGTTTTTGAATGGCGAGCGTGCGAAATCCCATCTGCAAACTGTTCAACAGCGCCGCCAGTGTCGTCGGGCCCGCAAACACGACCCGGGAGTCGCGTTGCACCTGTTCCACCAAACCAACGCGCCGGATCGCTTCCGCGAAGAGTCCCTCCGTCGGCAGGAACATGAGCGCGAAGTCAGTCGTCTTCGGCGGGTTGATATATTTCGCGCAAATATCTTTCGCACATTTCTTCAACTGCGTTTCGAGATTACGCATTGCGACCTCAGTCGCCGGCAGGTCGGCCTTGTCCTGCGCCGCAACGAGGCGGTGATAATCTTCGACCGGAAACTTTGCATCGATTGGCAGCCAGACGGGCGCGCCGTTTTCGTCGCCGGGTAATTTGATCGCGAACTCGACCGTCTCGCCACTCTCATCCCGTGTCCGCACATTCCGCGCGAATTGGTCGGCCGTCAGCAACTGCTCGAGTAACGTACCGAGCTGCACTTCCCCCCAAGCGCCACGCGTTTTCACATTCGTCAGCACCCGCTGCAATCCGCCCACGTCGCTTGCGAGCTGCTGCATCGCGCCCAGTCCCTGGTGCACCTGCTCGAGCCGCTCGCTCACAAGCTTGAACGATTCGCTCAGCCTTTTTTCGAGCGTGCCTTGCAATTTTTCGTCAACCGTTGCGCGCATCCTGTCGATCTGCTTCGCGTTGTCCTCCTGCAATTCCTTCAACCGACGGTCCACAATCTCTCGCACGCCTTCGAGCGACTTGGTCAGTTCCTCGCGCTGCGACTTGGCCGAACCGGACGACTCCTCGCGCATCCGGGAAAACTCGTCGCGAAACATTTTCTCTTCCCGTTCCTGCGCGCGATCGAACATCTCGAGTCGCCTTAGGAATTCCGAGTCGTCCGTTCTGCCGCGGCGGACGAAGGCGAACATGATCGCCGTGATCCCCGCGCCCACGATCAATCCGATAAAGGCGTAAAGCACCGGGTTCACCCTCTGCGACTACCAGAAGCCTCGCGCGTATTCAAGCAACGGACTTGCACTAACGCGTCCTGTCCTCTTGTCATCCCGAACGCACGGAGCGATCTCACAAATGCTGCGGACGATGGCGGTAGAGGGCGCGCGCTACGGAATATGATAACTTCCACCAGCCCGACACCGATGGTGCGGCCCCTTCTACGCACGACCCCTTCTCCTTCGACGGCTATACTTACGGCAAGGCGTAAACTTCCACGAGGGCATTGCCCGTGGTGTTATTTGCTCCGCGCACGATCGCGGTGTAGTTCCCCGGCTGCAGCGTCGCGATGATGGCTGATTCCGCTGGATTAGTGGGCGCGAGCTGGCTGTTCTGGATCGCCGCCACTTGGTCGCTCGTAATGATTCCGAATATCTGGGTCGTCTGCCAGTCGTCATTCCGGGCAATGGTGTTATTGGCGTCGTGCAACTCCAATTGCGGATTCACCAAAGGGTCTGGCACGCCGAACTGGCTCAGCGATGGACCGATCGCGCGAATGATTACTCTCGTGGGTTGAGTCACAACGATAAATCCACCGATCATGGCGTTGTCTCCGGTCTGCACGAATCCTCGCGTGCTGATGTTGGCCAGGAGCGAGCCGCTGGTGGCGTCTAAGTCGTAAGCTTCCACGATCCCTACCCCAGTCCCCCCGTTGACCCCTTGCACTATGGCCGTGTAGCTCCCCGGCGCCAGGGTGGCGATAAGAGCGGACTCGAGCGGATCGCGTGGAGCCAGTCCGCTGTTTTGAATCTCCGCCACCTGGTCTGAGGTAATAACGCCGCCGATTTGCGTTGTCTGCCAATTATCGTTCATCCCAATGGTGTTACTGGTGTCGTGCAGCTCGAGTTGCGGGTTAGCCAGCGCATTGGGAACTCCGAACTGCGTCAGGGAAGGACCGGCCGCTCGGATGAGCACCCTCTTCGGAGCGTTTCCTTGCACAATGAAGCCGGCGATCATCACCCTGTCAGCGGTCCCTACTTGTAGCCGAGTCGAAATGTTTCCCAGCGTCGCCGGCCTGGGTGTAGGTGTTGGTGTGGGAGTAGGCGAAGGCGTACCGGAAACGGTGAGGATGGTTATGGTTATGGCGCCGGCGCTGTAATTCACCTGCCCGGTAAACCCGGTCGTGTTGATGGTCGAAAACGCGCCGGTGAAAGAACCAGGCAGGATGAAGGGAAAAACATCGCCAACCGCAGGCCGGAATCCGTTAATCAAACTGAGGTTCAGAGTTCCGCCGAGTGCGGCCGTTCCACTTACCTGCAACTGATCGTACCCGGTCCCCGCAGTGGCTCCGCCAATCTCGATGTTAAGCGTGCCGTTGGTACCCTGAGTGTAGTTGCCGTTCACCGCGATTATTCCAGGCGAATGACCAGGACCAACGATGCCGCCGTTATTACGGATCGGTCCCGTGAAGGTCCCGTTTCCGATCAGTTGCCCGCCGTTCAAATCAACGCCGCTCGGGAAATTCATGTTACCGCCGGCAAGGTCGATCGTGCCGCTAGTCTGCACGAAGGTCAGTCCGCCGACGCCGGAAATCGTTGTGCCCTCGAGCGCTTGCAGGGTGCCGCCATTGTTCGTGAAGGTGCCGGAGCCGCTAAAGCTAAGTGTGCCGCCGTTCTGGGCGCGCATCAGGCCGTTGTTGGTGAAGGTGCCGCCCCCGTTAAGGTCGAGGGGCTGGCCCGAGACGTCGGCCTGGATAATGCCGTTTGCCTGGTTCAGCAGGTTAAGTCCGTTGACGCCGATCTGGCCGGTGCCGCGCAGAACGTTGTCGCTATTCGTCAGAGTTAGGTTGCCGCCGGTGGCATATATGTCGGAATTTGCCGCAGCTAGTGCAATGACGCCTCCACCCGAGAGGATGGTATTGCTGGCGACGGCGATGTGCTGGAGGCTCGCGGGAGCGAGAGTGCCGTGGTTAATAAGCATGTTCTCGATCGTTCCGATACGGGTGGCTCCAGTCGTGACGGTGGACCCGGCGGCAATGGTGACGTCGCGAAGCGTCCCGCCATTGAGGGTGAGGGTGCCGCTGGACCCGGTGTTGTCGAGCGTGCCTCCGACGATTTTGCTATTTAGGATACTCACATCGGAGCCGTTCTCGGAACGGATCGTGGCGTTATTAATGAAAGTGGCGCCGGTGGATCCGTCGAGGACAAGTGTGCCGCCGCCCTGGGCGCGCATCAGACCGTTGTTGGTGAAGGTGCCGCCCCCGTTAAGGTCGAGGAGCTGGCCCGAGACGTCGGCCTGGATAATGCCGTTTGCCTGGTTCAGCAGGTTAAGTCCGTTGACGCCGATCTGGCCGCTACCCCGAATCGTGCCGGTTGAGTTGGTAAAGACGACATTACCGGCGGCTGCAAGAGCAGTATTGATACTGCTAAGAATCATGACGCCGCCGCCGTCAAGCGCGCCGGCGCTGCTTAGCAGGAGCGCCCGACTGTTAGTGATCGCAAACGTGCCACCGGTCTGACTGTAGGTTCCCGCAGTGCGACTAAGGTCCAGGGTAAGGCTGCCGCCATTATTGAAAATGACGTTGTAGCTGGAGCCGTTGGGATCGACAGGCGGGCTCCAATTCAAAGCAGTACTCCAGTTGCCACTAGGGGCGTTCCAAGTGGCGTTCTGCGCGGAGGCGGCGTGAACAAGCGGGCCAATGGCAAACGCAGTGACGAGAAGAAGATAGGAATGGATCGTTTTCATGGTTCGTTATGCTGTTTGGAGCCGTGGGCCGAGATGTTTATTGTGTCGGGCTCATCGTTCCTTCATTGAGCTAAAGCGGCGACCGATGTGAAAAGGGGCCAAAAACTTTCTCGATTATTTTACGCGCTAAGTGGATGGGCCACGCCACCCGCCGAATAGAGTTGCTCAGCCTGCGCCAGTTGCGGTATTCTCCGCGTTCAATCGGTAAAGCACGGGACACCTCACGATCGAAGCAGACTTCACGCGCATGATCTCATCCCCTCCCCGAGAGCACGTCACCCGGATGCTGGTCGATTGGAGCAAAGGCGATCGCGATGCGCCCCAGCGGTTGATGCCGTTCGTCTATGAAGAATTACGCCAGCTCGCGCATCAATATCTTCAACGCGAACGCCCCGACCACACGTTGCAGGCGACCGGTCTCGTGCATGAAGCGTATCTGCGCCTTGTCGATCAAAGCACCACGACGTGGCAGAACCGCGCCCACTTCTTCGGTGTGGCCGCGCAAGTCATGCGTCGTATCCTCGTGGACTATGCCCGAGCCCATCGCGCGGAAAAACGCGGCGGCGGCTGGGACAAGCTTGCCTTCGACGAAGCGTCCACGCCTTTGGCGGAACGCAGCGTCGATCTGATTGCACTCGACGACGCGCTGAAAGATCTTCTCGCGTTCGATCCGCGCCAGAGCCAGATCGTCGAGTTGCGCTTTTTCGGCGGTCTGACGAACGAAGAAATCGGTGAAGTGCTGGATGTTTCTCCGAGGACAGTGAAACGAGAATGGCGCATGGCGAAAGCGTGGCTGCGGCGGGAAATCGTGACTGGGGAGGACGATGCGGCCGGGCGTTGAGCGCTGGGCCCGCGTCAAGGAATTATTCGAGGCCGCAGTCGACCTCGATCCCAACGAACGCACCGTCCTTCTCGATAAGGAATGTGGCGGCGATGACTCTCTCCGCGGCGAAATAGAATCCCTCCTCAAATCGGACGAACAAACCGACGGCTTCATCGAGCAGCCGGCCTTCGCAATCCCGCACGATCTGTTTCCAGACAATGTGGAGGAGCCGTTCGTTGGCCGGCAGTTCGGCGCTTACCAAGTCATCCGCGAAATTGGCCGGGGCGGTTTGGGCGCAGTTTATCTGGCAGCGCGAGCGGACGACGAATATCGCAAACAAGTTGCGATCAAGGTCATCCGGCGAGGGCTGGACACGGACGATATCATCCGGCGGTTTCGCAATGAACGGCAGATCCTGGCGCAGCTCGATCATCCGAACATCGCGCGCCTGATCGACGGCGGGACGACCGACGATGGACTCCCCTATTTCGTCATGGAGTACGTGAACGGCGCACCGATTAACGCCTACTGCGACGCGAACGCCCTCACAACCACCGAGCGGCTAAACCTGTTTCGCAAGGTGTGCGCGGCGGTCACCTATGCGCATCAGAACCTTGTCATTCATCGCGACCTGAAACCGTCGAATATTCTCGTGACGCAGGAGGGTGAACCGAAGCTGCTCGACTTCGGCATCGCGAAACTTCTCAGCACCGGCGACGAATTGTTCACCCAGACGATTCCCGCCTTGCGCGTCATGACGCCGGAATATGCCAGCCCGGAGCAGGTCAAAGGTGACAAGATCATGACGACGAGCGACGTCTACTCGTTAGGCGTGTTGCTCTACGAGCTCCTGACAGGTCAACGGCCCTACCGCCTCAAAACGCGCACACCCGAGGAGATCGCGCATGCCATCACGGAACAGGAACCGGAACGGCCCAGCACCGTCTACGCGGAACACCCAAATCCCAGAACCCAAAATCCGAAGTCTCTCCGCGGCGATCTCGACAACATCGTGCTCATGGCCATGCGTAAGGAGCCGGCGCGTCGCTACGCGTCGGTCGGGCAATTTTCCGAAGATATTCGCCGCCATCTGACGGGATTGCCGGTCCTCGCCCGCAAAGACACCGTTACTTATCGCGCTTCCAAGTTCGTTAACCGCCACCGAATCGGGGTGGCCGCCGCAGCGCTGGTCCTGTTGAGTTTGGTCGGTGGGATTGTCGCGACGCTCATTCAAGTCCAGACGGCCCGTCGCGAGAGAGCCAAAGCTGAAGCGATCAGCGGTTTCCTGCAAAAGACGCTAAATGCCTCTAACCCTGACAGGAATTTAAGCGGCCAACCAACCGTTAAAGACGTCCTGGATGACGCATCGAAGCGACTGGCTACGGAAGAATTATCGGATCAGCCGGAAGTAAAAGCGGAGTTGCAACGAATCATCGGCGAAAGCTACCTCTCCCTTGGACAATACGATCTAGCCGAGCAAAACCTGGCTGCGGCCGCGGAAGCGCAAAAGAGGATTTATGGTGAAGACAGCCTCGAAACGCTAAAAACCCTCATCTTGAGGGCATCGCTTTGGGGTGGCGCCAAGGGCGATTACCTGAAGGCAAGCAAATTTTACCTCGCGAACCTTCCCCGTTTGCGCGCAGAACAAAAGAAAGGGACGATTAGCGCGGATTACTTGGCCGGGGCCCTGAATGGCTTCGCCCTTTTGCGCCGGGCGCAAGGCGATTCCAAGGAAGCCGAGAGCCTCTTGCGGGAGGAATTGGCTTTACGTCGTTATGTTTCGCCGGAACAAAAAAACGGCCTCGGGGTCGCCCAGGCCATTCTCGCTCTAACCCTGGCCGACCAGGGAAAATTTGACGAAGCCATCAAGACAGTCCGGGAAAGAATTGAGGCCATTCGGCGGCAAAAAGGAGATGAAACGCCGGAACGGTGCGCAAGTCTGACCGGGCTCGGCAGCTTCCTAATCGAAAAGGGCGCGTTCGCGGAAGCCGAAGAGAACTTGCGCGCCGCAGAAACAATTTATCGGAAGCTCTACAATGCTTCCAATATGCAGCTAGGAGATAATCTCCGTTTGCAGGCGCAAGCTTTCTGGGCCCTGCGGCAATACGCTGAGGCCGAAGCCAAGATCAACACGGCGCTGGAGATCTATCGAGCAGCCAGCAGCCCCCAATATGTCAATTACGCAACGGCCCTGATGGTGCAGGGCATGATTTACAGTCAGACTGGGCGAACAGCGGAAGCAGAACAACTGTTGCGCGAAGCGGTGCGAATTCGCGTGGAGAATGTGCCCGAAACACACTTCCTGCGGGCCACCGCCAACGGCGCGCTCGGCGAGTTTCTCACAACGCAAGCTCGCTTTCCCGAAGCGGAAGCGTTCCTGCTCGCCAGCTACCAAAGCCTGAAAAAGTCGCAAGCCGCGAACAGTCCGCGCACGAGACTCGCACTGCAACGCCTCGCGAATCTCTACGATGCCTGGAACAAACCTGATCGAGCCGCGCCTTATCGCGCGTTACTATCAGCTAGGTAGGGCGTGCTCTCCGAGCGCGCCGACTTTTGCGATCTCGCCGGACGCCCCGGAGGTGCGTCCCTACCTCATCAGAATCGAACTCGAAATCCGCCGTAGGCGGCGCGCCCCAGAGCCGGGAACCCAAACACCTCCGAGTATTGCTCGTCCGTCAGGTTGTCGATTCGTGCGAAAATTGAAAAGCGCGGGCTGATTTCGTACTCGGCCGCAAGATTCACAAAGGCGTAATCCTCGATATCGAAATTGGGTCCGCCGAAATTTAGTTCCTCCCGCGCGTTCACAAATTTTGCCTCGATCGTGGTCCGCAATTTCTTGCACCACAGATAGGAAGCCGAAACGTAGGCTTCATTGCGTGGCCGGCGCGGCAGGCGTGCTCCTTGTAATTGCGAGATGTCTGCCGCTGAAGTTTTCTCCGCGTCGAGATAGGTGTAACTCGCTCGAAAAGTCAGATCGGTCACGGGAGTCACACGCACTTCAGCTTCCAAGCCCTGCGTCCGCGCTGCTCCCAGATTCAGCGTGTCGAACTGTCCATTGAACCCAATCACATTCGAAAGATCGTTGTGAAAATACGTGATGCCGACCGCGACACGACCGCCGCAAAATCGTTGCTCGACGCCCAGGTCCCATCCCAGGTCGCGCTCCGGTTCCAGCCCGAAATTATTGCCAAAAATCTTGTCCTGACTGCTCGGAGGGCTGAATCCGGTCGCGACGCTGGCATGAAGGTGCGTATCGGTTTTGGCAATCAGATAGCTGCCGGCAAACCGATATGTCCAAACGTCGCCGAACTGATTGAAGTGATCGTACCGTCCGCCGGCAACCAGGTTTAGCCCCTTGAACGGGCTGACGCTGGCCTGCAGGAAAACTGCCGTCTCTTCGGTATGATCGCTGATGAAGGTCGGCTGCGGTCCGAACGCCTGCGATACAAACGGACGTTCCTGTCCGGCGTTAACCCGACTGTAGAAAAAGCCGGAGGTCAGCGTGAGCCATGATGCCGGCTTCAGATCGTTTTGATAATCGACTGTCGTTCGCTCGAACAATGCCCGCGTCGGGCCGACGAAGCCATCGTCGTTCGGGTCATTCACCTGCCGCTCGTGATCGTAGCTCATGATCAACTTGTGTTCCCACCAATCGACCGGCTTGAAATCGATGTGCGGCGCGATCAACCATTTTTCCGTCAGAAAATTGTCGAACGGCTTCGGATTGAAAATGGAATTCGGATTTCCTGTGTCCGCCAGCGAGTAGATCAACAAACTGCTGATGCGCAATTGTTCGTTAGGCGACCAACCGACGTTCGCAATCGCACTGCTTAAACGGTACTGATTATTTGGGCGCGCATTATCGGTATCAAGCCGGCTCAGGCCGATTGAGTAATCGAACTTCTCGATCGCGCCGGAGCTCGTGAAAGTCTCGCGGAAGGTGGAGTACGAACCGGCCTCGGCGCTTAAGTCGCCGCCCGGCGTTCCGCTCCCCCGTTTGGTGAAAATCTGAATCACGCCGGCCAGAGCGCGGGGTCCATACAGCGTGCTCTGCGGGCCGCGAACGATCTCGATTCGATCTACGTCATCGACGACAAGGTCGGCAAAATTAAACAGGCCCGCGAGACCCTGATTGATCGGGATCCCATCCAGGAGGACCTGGGTGTGTTCGCTCCGCAGCCCACGGGTGAAAACAGAAGTGAGCTGACCGGGTGCACCGGTCTGCGCCACAGATACTCCCGGGACTTCCCGCAACGCATCCGCCACGCGGCGCGTTTGTTTGATCTCTAGATCCTGCGCTGTGATTACGCTCACACTCGCCGGAGATTCATCTTCGGGCGTCGGGATGCGCGTCGCGCTGACGACGATTTCTTCGGTGTCCGCTTCCGAATTCGAAAGCGCTGACGAGGCCGCATCCTGAGCGCGGCAGATAAGGGGCGCTGCTAAAAGAAAAGCTGCGGCCATGAGCCATGGGCGATTCTGCATAACAAGTTACCTCCAATTTTTCGAGAGGCAGACTCGCCCGGCTGCCGCCGGTTTCGTCCACAGCTCTCATTCTTCTTTTTCGCGAAGAAGTTTTTCCGGGTCGTCCGCACACGCGGCGACTCGAATGAGGTGGAACGGGAAAATATTCTGGCTCCTGGCTTTTGAAGGAGTTGAGAGTTTTTTGTTGAAAATTGAGAGCCAGAGAAAACGTTTTCGCTCTCTCAACTCTCGACTCGCGACTCTCATCTACCTTCACCTTCTCCCCGCCTTCACCCCCGAGAATCTCGGGGATTGGCCCATGGGAAGTTGTATCCAGTTACAGCAGCGCAACTGCTCCCGAATCTCACGGGAATTCCTCGCACCGGTCCACTGATCAACTCACAAAGAACTGCCGCCAGAAGTAGCCGCTTGCGCTTGCCCGCTCAAGATTTATTTATCAGACGCGCGCATCGTCGCGTTCATTCGCTGTGTCTTCATCTGATTCTTCCATTCTTGTTACTGGCGGCGCCGGCTTCATCGGCTCCAACCTCGTGCTCACCTTGCAAGAGCGGATGCCTGAGACGCGGCTGACAGTGATCGATGATTTTCGGTCCGGTGATTTTAAAAACGTGGCCGGGTACACAGGCGATTTCGTCGCGCAAAACCTGGCCATGCTCGATTGGCAGCACCAATTCGGCGACGAACAATTCGACGCGATTTTTCATCTCGCTTCGATCACCGACACGACCCTGCATGATCAATTTGTGCAGGTGCACGACAACGTCGAAAGCTTTCGCCGCCTTCTGAATTTCGCCAGGCCGAGCCGGACGCGAGTCATCTACGCATCTTCAGCCGCGACATATGGCGCGGCGAGCACCGCCAGCGTGGAGACGAATGGCGCGGCACCCGCCAACGTTTACGCCTTTTCGAAGGCGATCATGGATAATCTCGCAAATCGCGCCGCGCGTGAATCCCAGGATTGGATCATCGTCGGATTGCGTTACTTCAACGTCTACGGCCCGCGCGAAGCGCACAAGAGCGTGCCTGCGAGCATGGTTTATCACTTGTCGCGTCAGATGAAATCGGGGCAGCGTCCGCGCATTTTTAAACACGGCGACCAGAAGCGCGATTTCGTCTACGTGAAGGACGTCGTGGAAGGCAGCATCCGCGCGCTCGAGGCCAGGCAGAGCGGAATCTACAATCTCGGCTCAGGTCACGCGCGCTCGTTTAACGAACTCATCGATGTTCTCAACCGTTCGCTCGGCACCGACTTCAAGCCGGATTACATCGAGAACCCTCACGCGCACTATCAGAATTACACGCAGGCGGATCTGACTCAGGTCCGCAGCCGCCTGGGCTACGAACCGAAATATTCTCTCGAGACTGGCGTGCCCGATTACATGAAGTGGCTATATCCCAGCGAAGGAAAATAAGACCAACCTCACCATGCAACGCGTGTCACCCCGAGCCGCGCAGACGGCGCGGAACCTCGCAAACAACGTGCCGCCCCGCAACAGATGTGCCGTCGAGCGTCACTTGCGAGGTCCCTCACTTCGTTCGGGATAACAATCTAAGAATATGAAACCAAAGAAGTCAGATCTCCTCGTTGAGGAAGTCGAGCACATCGACATCAAAGAGCACAACGTCGTCCCTCTCGTTGAAGCGATGAGCAAGATGGCGTTCTCCGCGCGCGATCTTGGACGCGCCGCGCAAATCTACGATCAAATGATTCGCGACGAGGATTGCGCGATCATTCTCTGCCTCGCGGGCTCACTCTTTTCCGCAGGTTTGAAAAACGTCGTGGTCGATCTCATCCGCCACAACATGGTGGACGCGATCGTTTCGACGGGCGCCATCATCGTCGACCAGGATTTTTTCGAAGCCCTCGGCTTCAAGCATTACAAGGGCGACGTTTTCATGAGCGACGACATCCTCCGCCGTCTCGCGATCGATCGCATCTACGACACTTACATCGACGAAGATCAACTGCGGATTTGCGACGCCACGACGGGCGAGATCGCCGATTCGCTGCCGCCGCGCCCGCATTCCTCGCGCGAGTTCATCAAGGCGATGGGCCAGCATCTCACCGAGCACGCGAAGAATCCCGACTCCGTCGTGCTATCCGCGTTCGAGAAGAACGTTCCGATTTTTGTTCCCGCCTTCAGCGATTGCAGCGCCGGGTTCGGATTGATTCATCATCAATGGCATCACCCGGATAAACATCTCAGCATCGATTCGGCGAAAGATTTTCTCGAGCTCACGAAGGTCAAGATTCATTCGAAAACCAGCGGGCTGCTCATGATCGGCGGCGGCGTGCCGAAGAATTTTGCGCAAGATACGGTCGTGGCCGGCGATTACCTCGGCTTCGATGTCGGGATGCATAAATATGCCGTGCAGATCACGGTAGCGGATGATCGCGACGGGGCGCTTTCTGGTTCCACGCTCAAGGAAGCGAACTCCTGGGGGAAAGTGGATCTCGGCGCGGAGCAAATGGTCTACGCCGAAGCGACCGTGGCGTTGCCGTTGTTGGCCGGCTACGCCTACCACAAAGGCAACTGGAAGAATCGCTCCGCGCGAAATTACACGGAACTCTTAGACAAGCCGCGGTAATCAATCAAGGAGGGCTGTGGGCGACGCGTTGACGCCCAATATTCTGGTGACGCTTTCCTCGGCGCTTCGCACAGCGAAGCGGATACAGCTCTAGCCTTCCCAAAAGAATTTTGTCGGGCGCTCGATCTCGGCCGGCAGACTTTTGTGCACCGGACAATTGAGCGCGGCATTCTCGAGTAATGCGCGCTGCGGTGTAGTTGCGGGCAGCGGAATGTGAATTTCGGACGGTAGTCCGACGATCCGTCGTGGTGCGTCCTTTGACATCTCCTTGCTCACGTTGACGGTCATCCCTTTCACATCGAGGCCGTGTTCCTGAGCCGCCATCGCCAGGATGGTACTCATGCAGGTTCCGAGCGCGGTGGCGACGAGATCGGTGGGCGAAAAGGATTCCCCTTTGCCCTTGTTATCTGTGGGAGCGTCGGTCGCGATTTTGGCGTGAGACGGACCATGGACCGCGTCGCAATGGAGGTCGCCGGTGTATTCGATGCAGATGTTGACCATGCTCCAATATGGGCAAGCGCATCGATGAAGCAACGAAGCGCCCGAAGGCATGTCATCCCGAGCCGCGCAGACGGCGAGGGACCTCACACAGGCTCGCCCGCACGCTTGCGCTAAGTGCGCATCGCCCATGCTTTCGACGCAGTAGGGCACAAGCAAACCGACATTGCAATTGCGAGATCCCTCGCCGTCTGCGCGGCTCGGGATGACATGTTTTTCTTACCGCTGCGAAATGATCGGCGTCTCCTGCACTGCATTGGCGTGTCTCGTGAGCTGCTCACGAAACACCTTCGTTAAACCGGCATCATGCAGAATGTTCATGTCGGTGTTGTGCTTCCTGGTGTCGTCGTTCTCCCACGACTCGTTCCACCAGCAGAATCCGATCACCGCGGGCCAGCGCCCGGAGAACAAATCTTCCAGCGCGCTCTTGGCCCACTCGCTCGCGTCGACTTTTCGATGATGAATGTCGCAGCCGAACTCCGCGATCACGATTGGCTTTCCCGGGGCGAGCTTTGTGAGGCGTGGGTACGCCGTGCCCATCTTGAACCGAAAACTTTCCGTGCCGTCGACGGCGCGCGGTGTCAGCGGCCCGTACGCGCTCAGCGCCACCCAATCGCAATAATCATCGCCGGGATAATAATTCTCGAACCGGTTCCATTTCGCTTCCGGTTGGTCGAACCAGTTCACGTGCCAGATCCACTGAAGGTTTTCCGCGCCCTCGCCGCGCATGAGATCGACAATGTGGCGATGGGCCTCGACGTAACGGCGCGGCCCTTCCTTTGCCCCACCGTTCCATTTCCCATTCCAGGAAAACCAGTTTCCGTTCGGCTCGGTGCCCCATTCGATCAGGATCGGAGAGCCGAAAGCCTTGGCCTCACGAGCCCACATTTTCAGATCGTCATCAAATTTTCCCGCGAGAATGTTCGCGAGGCTGAAAGTTTTTTCCGCATGGTTCTGCTCGAGATCGGAGCGCAACATGAGGCGGATGTAAGGAACCTTGCCGAGCCCGCGAATCCATTCGCACGTAGCAACGGGGAACCGCCGCGATTCCGACCAGTTGTTCGAAAAGAAGACCCAGACCGTTTTCGTGCCGAGAGTCTGCTCGAAACGCGTCACATTCTCAGCGATGACATCGTGCTCCGTGGGATCGCGCTCCGCGGCCGGTTCGTCGAAGTATAGACCCTCATACAATTTTCCCGCGGGCGGCGATGCAATCCGCTGCGGCGCGCCGTGTGCGTTGAAAGCGGCGGCCAGACTCGTAGCAACCAGCGATAGAGCGATGCAATTTGGAGACATGACCGGCAAGACGATAGATCGTTTTGTAGAAACAACAGGCGGAATGCCTAGTTGCGCATTCCGCCTGTGCTTACTCTAATTTTCTTCGAACGCGTCTGGTTCTTCAGTGCGCATGTCGCGGAAAATGGGGCGCATTTTCGCGGAAAATTTGCGGCAACACCGTTTGCCCTTAGCTTCATCCATGAACAATGAAGTGAAGAGCAAGGATCTGACGAAGGAACCACCCCGCAGTCCGCGGGTGCGCATAGGCGGCTACGCAATTTTGGCTCGGACGTTCGATAAATGTTGCGCCCTCATCGCCGGGAGCATCGGCGAATACCATTTCGATTGCCCGCTCGATAACATGCTCTTTGGTTTCAAAGGCGTAACGGGCGACGACTTCAAAACGGAAGTGGAGAATGGCGCGAGCGACGAAGAGATGGCGCAATGGCTCGATAGCCACGGCGAAAAGAGAACGCCGGAAGAAGTGAAAGCCTGGAGCGATGAAGCCGAAGCTACCCGCCCGCATGATAATCCGGAGCGGCGCGAGTGGTTCGAGGAGCAGGTCAAGCCGCACGGTCTTGATCCAGCGAGGACGACGCTCTTCGATTGGCTCGAGGTCGACGACAAGGCGAGCTATCAGACGGCCGCGTAAGGAGCGCGCGTCCATTACGAGGCCATTCGGCCCCCTAGTTTCGTTTTATTGCGCGAGCAAAATGAATAGGTGGATCGAGCGCTCCGCGCTCGATGGCAAAGAGTGCCGGCGGAGCCGGGCAATAAAAAACATCGCGCGGCGGAGCGCACGATCCACCAGTCGGCAATCGCAACCTGATCCTTAAGGCTTGATTATCGGCGGGAGAATATCTTCGGTCGAACCTTCGTCGAGGCCATGCCTCAGGCGGCTGTGGCGGACGCTGTACAGAAAGTAGATCACCATCCCGATCGCGAGCCAGACAAAGAAGCGGAGCCAGGTGAGGATAGGCAGACTGAGCATGAGCGCCATGCACATCAGGACACCCAGGATCGGCAAAAGTGGAACCATTGACACACGGAAAGGCCGGCGACGTCCTGGATCAGTCCGGCGGAGAATAATGACGCCGATGCAAACGAGACTAAAGGCGAAGAGCGTGCCGATATTCGTCAGGTCTGCGAGCGAACCGATATCAGTCAGCATCGCGACGCCACCGACTACGACGCCGGTCCAAATCGTCGTGATGTAGGGCGTCCGGAAACGAGAGTGCAGTCGCGCGAAGTATTGTGGCAGCAAACCATCACGCGCCATCGCCATGAAAATGCGCGGCTGGCCGAGTTGAAAAACGAGCAGCACTGAAGTCATGCCAGCCAGCGCGCCGGCGCTCACGAGCGCCTGCGCCCAGGGTTTTGAGGCGAAGGCTGTGGCCACGGCGGCCGCGTCGCCTAAATAAACGGTGTACTTCAAGATCCCGGTCAGCACGCCCGACATCAACACATACAGGAGCGTGCAGATGACAAGACTGGCTATCATTCCAATCGGCATGTCGCGCTGGGGATTCTTCGTTTCTTCCGCGGTGGTCGAAACGGCATCGAACCCGATGAAAGCAAAGAAGACAATAGCGGCGCCGCTCATGACACCGGCGAAACCATTAGGCATAAATGGATGCCAGTTTGTCGGGTGCACCATGAAAGCGCCGAACGAGATGAAGAAAACGACCACAGCGACTTTAACGATCACGATCACAGTGTTAGTGCGCGCGCTTTCACGGATGCCGTAAATCAAAAGCACGGTGACGGCGGCGACGATCAGGAATGCCGGGATGTTCAGAGCGAAGGAATGACCAGCGATGGTCGGCAACGTCGTGGAGGAAAAATCCTGTAACACATCGCCGCCTTTGGCCAGAATATCGGCGGCAGTCTTATAATCGGTCACCGCCCAGAGCGGAAACTTGAGACCAAACAGGCTGCCGCAAAGCTTTACGAAATAGCCCGACCAACCAACCGCGACAGCCATGTTCCCGACCGCATATTCGAGGATTAAATCCCACCCGATGATCCACGCCACGATCTCACCCAGGGTAGCATACGAGTAAGTGTAGGCGGATCCCGAAACCGGAATCATCGACGCGAGTTCCGCATAACAGAGCGCCGCAAACCCGCACGCAATCGCCGCCACGATAAAGGAAAAAACGACTGCGGGTCCCGCGCCGGGCCGGCCCAGCAGCAGGTCCGAGTGGGTCATCCAGGATTGGATGAAATTGAGAACTGGTGTCCCGAGTTTGCTCGTAACAGCCTCCACCCGCTCGCCTGCCGCCGCGGTTCCCGTGAGCGCGAAGATGCCAGTACCGATGATCGCCCCGATTCCGAGAGCAGTGAGATCAAGCGCGGAAAGGGAGCGCTTCATCAGGCGATCCGGGTGTTCCGATTCCCGCATCAAAAGCTCAGGGCTTTTCGTTTTAAAAAGTTGCGAAGCCACTTTGTCTCCTTGGTTAAGGTTGCGGGAGCGAATCGTGGCATCGCCACGCGATGAGGGTCAATCCTAAGTTTTCTGTAGCCGCCGCCCTATGGGCGGCACCGGCGCAGTATCAATGTTATCGCTTGCAAGTTCGTTCCTTTTTCATCACGCTCGCTTCGCACAGCGAAGCGGCTACAGGGCTCGGCTAACGCATGGGGAACATGGCGCGAAAATAGCTCGAAAAGACGCTGTGCCTGTCTTTAGCGGGACGAATCTCATTGGCGAATTGCTCTTCGGATCAATCGGATTCGTTGCTTTTGTTTACGGAAAACGGATGAGCGTGTGGAAACCGATGTTCCTTGGTCTTGCGCTCATGGCGTATCCGTATTTCGTCACCAACGATATCGCGCTTTTCGCCATCGGAGCCGTCGGCACGGCGGCGCTTTTTCTGTTTCGCGACTAGTGGCTCTTCTGTAGCGGCGGTCTGTGACCACCGACACCGCCGACGCTGAAATACGATCCGGCGGTCACAGACCGCCGCTACAGAAAACAAAAAGGCGCGACACGTTCTCCCCGCTCGCGTGCCGGCTTGCTGAGCTGCCGGGCACCTGATACATCGGCGGTATGGGTCGCCAATGGCTTCACGCCAAACGAGAAGTTGCCGGGCTGAAAAAAGGCCAGCTCGTCGGAAAGCTCGTCAAAGAAATCATGGTGGCCGCGAAGCTCGGTGGGGCTGAGCCCGCTGCAAATCCCCGGCTTGCAGCCGTCGTCGACAAAGCGCGCAAAGCCAGCGTCACGCGCGATGTGATCGAACGCGCGATCAAGAAAGGCGCAGGCATCGGCGACGACAAACTCGTCATGGAACATGTCGTCTTCGAGGGCTATGCGCCGCACAAGGTGCCGGTGATCGTCGAAATCCTGACCGACAACAACAACCGCACCGCGCCGGAAATTCGCGTGCTCTTCAAGAAAGGCGGCCAGCTCGGCGTTCCCGGCAGTAACAAGTTTCTCTTCGACCACGTCGGCTTGGTCGAAGCGCATCATGGGGACGCGACCGCGGACATTGAAGCGGCGGCGATCGAAGCCGGCGCGCAGAATGTCGAACCGCTTTCGCACGCGGAGAACGACGATATTCCAGAGGGAACTGCCGGTGCGCGTTTCATCACTGAGCGCAGCGACTTGCACGCGGTTTCGCAATGGCTGGCAGCAAATGGATGGGCAGTTGTCACCAGCGAGCTGGGTTACCTCGCGAAAAACATTCCGGAGCTGACCGACGAACAACGGGCCCACACCGGCGAATTTCTCCAGACCCTCGAAGATCACGACGACGTGCATCGTGTGTGGGCCGCGATAAAATGAGCCTCAATCCAGGAGCTGATCTCGATGTCGGATGAAACATCTCAGGCCATCGTAGGCGACTCGGTCGCCTCCGCACTGGAAGAACATCGTGGCGGCCGCAAGCGGCGCTTTTGGAGAAGAAAGCCGAAGGAGGACCTGGCGCCGTTGACGCACTGCGAGAATTGCGGAACGGAATTGCGCGGGCACTATTGCTCAAATTGCGGTCAAGCCGCGATCGATTATCGGCGTTCGTTCCGTCACGTCATCGTTGACGTGCTCGATTCATTCCTGAATTGGGATTCAAAATTCATCAGAAGCATTGGGCTCCTCCTTTGGCGTCCCGGCTGGTTGACGAACCAGTTTCTCGAGGGACGCCGAGTCCGTTTTCTCCATCCGCTGCGTCTTTACCTCCTCGTCAGCATCGTGTTCTTTCTCTGCGCTAGGCTCATCCCAGTTAGCGACACACACACCACGAAGGCGGAGGATCTTCCTCCGGAGGCCCGCGCGCATCTCGAGAAAAAGATGGCCGAGTTGCAGGCAAAGCAGAAAGACCTGCCCTTCTTGGATATCACCGGCGATGAAAAGGGACCAAGTATTCCGCAACCGCCGCCGCCTCCCGCTGAGCCCAAGGCTCCTCTCGACCAGAAAGAGCCGATCGTTCCGCAGGCAACTCCTGCTCCCGGCGCGGTCGAGAAAGAGGCAAGCGTTCCGCAAACGACCGCCACGCCCTCGGAAACGGAGGCGCTGATCGCTGAGATAAAGAGTGAGGTGACGACTGGGAAAAAGAAAACGGTCCCAGAAAAAAAGGAACCCGGACCTCACATCCACTTCGGGAACACCAAGGATGGACCGAGAACTCCGTTCGAAGCCTGGATGGAGCAACGAATTAAAGACCGAATCGGAGAGGATGGCACCAAGGCCAAGCTTTTTGTCGAAACACTCAAGAGCAATCTCTCCACGATGATGCTCTTCTGCGTTCCCCTCTTCGCGTTCATCCTGAAGATCCTCTACCTCCGCCAGAAACGGTTCTACATCGAGCACCTGGTTTACGCTCTGAACATCCACGCCTTCTTTTACATCGCGGTCATCCTGGTCGTGTTGATTTCCATCGGCTTGAACCGATGGATCCCGGGAACTCCTCAGGTCTTGCTGACCCTGTTTCTCTGCCTGCTGGTCTTCGTGCAGGTCTTTCTCTCGATTCGCCGTGTCTATCGGCAGGGTTGGTTCATGACCATGTTCAAGTTTGGATTCGGCGGATTCATCTACCTGTTTGTGCTCGCCTTCGCCGTCGCCGCCACCGCGCTGGTCACCATCGCGCTGCCAGACTAGTTGTACTGTAGCGGCGCAATGTAGGGGCGCTTCTGTGAAGCGCCGGGTGTCGACCATGCCCGCCAATTTACGCTGACTTGGTGAATCTTCGCGGGGCCTCCGGGCGCTTCGCAGAAGCGCCCCTACAAGGAAATCAGTTCACGCGCCCGGGCCAGCGCTTCGCCGATTTTAGTCGCATCTTTCCCTGCGCCTTGCGCGCCCTCCGGCCGGCCGCCACCTTTGCCACCCACGATAGGCGCAACTTCCTGAATCAACTTGTTCGCCTGAATTCGGGACGTGAGTTCTTTCGGGACGGACGCAATCAAGGCCACGCGTCCGTCCGCTACTCCTGCGAGAAAGATGGGACCGCTGAACTGTGGCTTGAGTGCGTCCACGACTGCTTGAAGCAGTTTGGCGTCGGCATTCGGCACCTCTGCCACGCAGAATTTCTCTCCAGCGTGCGTTTCAGCAAGTTCGTTTGCCAGTATCCCCGCGCGACTTCTCAAGTCAGCTTCGGAAGCTTTGGCATGTTGCTTCTCCCACTCGTGAACTTCAGCCTCAAGCTTTTCCAGATGCGCCGAACGCGCATCAATTTGCTCCAGCATCACGCTTGTCGCCGCGTCATCCGCAAAGGCCGGCAAGGCCGCGATTCCATCTTTCCTTCGAGCCAGCACTTCAAACTTTTCCTGTTGTCGTCCGGCCTCCTGCTTTGCCCAATCGCGAGCCGCCTCGCCAGCGACTGCCTCGATTCGCCGAATGCCCGCAGCGATGGCTTCTTCTCGGACGATCCGGAACGATCCGATGTCACCGGTCGCCCGAACGTGTGTTCCGCCGCATAGCTCCATTGAGTAACCATTCAGTATGTCGGGCTCGCCGCCGATCTGCACGACGCGGACATCATCACCGTATTTGTCACCAAAGAATTGTTGAATGTCCGAGCGCTTCTTCGCTTCCACGTATGGAATTTCTTTCGACGATACCGGCTGATTCTCTGTGATCTTTTCGTTCACGAGTTTTTCTACGTTGCGCCTCTGTTGCGGCGTCAGCGCCGTGCTCGAAAAATCAAACGTCAACTTGTCCGGACCGACATAACTGCCCTTCTGCACTGCATCTCGCGACACCATTTCGTGCAATGCCCAATGCAACAAATGTGTAACCGTGTGGTGCCCTTGGACTGCGCCACGTCGCGCAGCATCGACGGCGATGCGCACGGCTTCGCCCGTCTCGGGCGCCCGGCCGGCGGAAAGCTTCGCGCGATGGATGAAAACATCGCCGTGCTTCTGTGTGTCGAGCACGGCCAATCGTCCGACCTCGGTGCGATCATGGCCGGGTACGTGCAGCAACCCATGATCCCCGACCTGGCCACCCATCTCGGCGTAGCAAGCAGTGCGGTCGAGCACGACGTTCAATTCGCCTTCATTCTTGCCCAGCGTGACGGCTTCGACGACAGCTTCGGTTTCGAGAAAATCGTAGCCAAGAAACTTCGTCGGCGCGACTTGCAGATTGTCGTCCGAAACGGTGATGACTTCTTTTTTCTGCGCGGCGCGAGCGCGAGTGCGCTGCTCTTCCATCAGCTTTTCAAACCCGGCCACATCGACCGTGAGTCCGCGTTCGCGAGCCATTAACTCAGTGAGATCGAGCGGGAAGCCGTAGGTATCGTAGAGTTTGAACGCATCGTGTCCGAGAATCACGGGGACTGAGTTGATAACTTGACGCCATGCCCCGGCGCGGAGTTGCTCTATCGAGAAATCAGCAACAGTTTTCTCG
>DASVJK010000030.1:0-10216 GCA_036385955.1 Chthoniobacterales bacterium
GCGAGTTACCACAGTTGGCCGAAGAAATTTCGCAACCGCTTTTCTCCTCGCCTCGGGCAGTCGCTCCTCCATAATCGGCTCGGCTTATGAAATATGACGAATTAATTCAGCTCTACTTCGAACGCTCCAACGCGCTGCAAGCTTACTGGACGCTTTACGTTGTCATCGTCGGCGCCTTGCTCGCGTTTTCCTCAATGCGGAAATTACCGGCCGCCGTGACGACATTGATTGTCACCCTGCTCTTCGGCTTGTTCGCCTACGAGAATCTGGATGCGATTCTAACCGTGACCAAACAGCGGCACGCCACGCTGGCCGCAATCAAGCAATCTGACCCCGGCTCGACGGTCGCAGAGATTAAGCTGGTGCGCGATCTTCTCGAACCGACGCTGACTCCAGCGGCGGAGAGCGCGGTGCAGCGGACGCATCTGGTGAGCGATCTGCTCACCATTCTGGGCCTTTGGGCGATGGAACTGCGCCGACGGAAAAACGCGGGGGCACTGCCGCCTCCCGGCATTCCACCGGTCTAGGCTTCGCCGCTCTTCGTCTACTGTAAGGCGGGGTCGCTGACCGCGCCTCGACCAAGCTCGATCGCCTCGGAGAGTGCGCGGATTTCAACTCGCCGCCAGCTCTGCTCTGTCGCAGAATGGGTTCATGTTCAAGACACCTTATCCCATTCCGGGTGAGTTCGCCGGGCGTGTTGCGCCCGCGCGAAGAGGCGGCAAACCGCCGGCCCGTTATCACTCTGATCGAGTATGATCGTGCGCACTCGAAGATGGGTGGTTTCACTCACCTGGGCACGGATAACGGCTGGCATCGTTACGGTGTCGCCGACGGAAAATCGGGCGCTTATGTGGACCTTCGTGAGATGCCGGACGGCGAATCGCGGCGCGTGGGGAACGGGCACCATTCATCATCTCGCTTGTCGCGTCGACGAATGAGGCGCATCAATTAGAGGTGCGCAAGCGCGTCGCGGAAAACGGCGCAAAGAGAAAGCGGCGCATGTCAGCCGCAGCGCGTGGGTTGACCGCAACCTCTAACCAGAGGATGCGTAAATTCGGTGGCAGATTTGCGAATTGATGGTTACATCGCCAAGCCGAAATAAGGCCTAACAAATGGACGAACCGCTTGCAGAAAAAATCGCGTTTGTCACGGGAGGTTCCCGTGGCATTGGCCGCGCCATTGCGCTTAAGCTGGCGCAGGCCGGTTGTGATGTGGCGATTGTCTATCACAATAGCCACAAAGAAGCGGAGTCGGTTTGCGCCGAAATCCGAAAACGCAATCGCCGCGCACAAGCGATCCAGGCCGATGTGAGCGACCCCGATAGCATCGCGGGAGCGTTCGACACTTTCCGCGAACAATTTGATCGCGTTGATTTCGTGGTGAGCAACGCGGCCATCGGTGTGCTTAAGCCGGCGATGGAATTGACCCTGAAGCACTGGCGTCGTTGCTCGGAGACAAATGCCCTGGCTCTTAATTTCCTGGCGCAGCACGCTGTTCCACTCATGCCGAACGGCGGTCGCATTATTGCGCTCTCCAGTCTGGGATCGTTGCGCGCGATTCCGCAGTACGCGTTCATCGGCGCTTCCAAGGCCGCGCTGGAAGCGATTGCGCGCAGTCTCGCCCAGGAATTGGGTCGAAGCGGGATTCGCGTCAATGTCGTGAGCGCGGGCGTGGTGGACACAGATGCGCTGAAATTTTTCCCGAATCGCGAACAATTGCTCGCGGAATATGCGCGGCGCACTCCGGCGGGGCCGACCCTCAAACCAGAAGAGGTGGCCGACGCCGTCTACTTGCTCTGCCTGCCTGAAGCCGGGATGATCAACGGACAAACGCTCATCGTCGATGGCGGCTACTCGATTTCCGGATGAACAGCCCTTCGCCTAACGAGTCTGGTTTGGCTGATAAAGTAGCCATTGTCACCGGTGGCAGCCGCGGCATCGGACGCGCCGTGGTGGAAATTCTGGCGGCTTCGGGAATGGAGGTTGTGTTTACTTATCGGGAAAATTCAGCGGCGGCAACGGAAGTTGTGGCAGCGAATCCGGGCGCGAAAATAACTTCTGAGCCGCTCGATGTGCGTGACGCGCCGGCTTGCGCGGCGGTCGTCGAGAAAGTGCTGGAGCGCACTGGCCGCATCGATCTGCTGGTTAACAACGCCGGGATCATTCGCGATAATTTGCTCGCGCTGCTGGAAGAGGATGATGTGCGCACGGTCCTCGAAACAAATGTCATCGGCGCCTTCAACATGACGCGAGCGGTCGTGCCGCATATGATTGCGAAACGGCGCGGGGTCATCGTCAATATCAGTTCGGTTTCGGGAGAGAAAGGTGGCCGCGGGCAGACAAATTATGCGGCCAGCAAAGGCGCGATTAATGCCTTCACGCGCTCCCTCGCCGTCGAATTGGCATCCCGCGGTATCCGAGTGAATGCAGTTGCCCCAGGTGTCATCGAGACCGAGATGTCGCGAGAAGTGCGGGAACTGGCCGGCGATCAAATTCAATCACGAATTCTATTGCGCCGGATCGGCCGTCCCGAAGAAGTGGCGCACGCTGTTTGGTTCTTGAGTTCGAAATATTCCGATTACATTACCGGCGAAATTCTCCACGTGGACGGCGGGTTCAAAATGGAGTGATCAGCGATGAGCGAAACAAGCATCACGAAAGAAGAGCTCGATGCCGTTTACCCCAAGGTCGCGGAAACGATGGCGGACGCGCTCGGCTGCGAGGTCAGGCGAGTGAAACTCGACGCATCGTTGATCGACGATCTCGGCATGGAATCGATCGACTTTCTCGACGTCGTTTTCCGGCTCGAACGCGGGTTCAAGGTGAAAATCCCGCGCGGCAAGATCGTAGAGGAGGCGCGGGGCGATCTTTCTGAATCCGAGTTCGAACAAAGGGGCGTGGTTTCCGATGCTGGGTTAGAGCGCTTGAGATCGTTTCTGAGTGAGGTGCCCCCGGAGAGGTTTAAGACTCCGGTGAAAGCGGCGGACGTTCCGCGTTTGTTCACGGTTGAGACATTTTGCAAAATCGTGATCCGACAGCAGCGAATTGCCGCTGCGACCAGCGGCTCCCCGATTGCCTAAGCGCGCAAGAGGGGCTCTAGATCGGATGAACGAATATTTCGACGGCTTCTCTTTTGTGGATCGGATCGCCTCGATCGAGGAGGGAGTCCGGATCCGTGGCAGCTACCACATCCCATCCACCATCGACTCTTTTCCACCGATGCTGGTGGCCGAAGCGATCGGGCAACTCGCGGCTTGGGCCGCCATGAACGTTGTCAATTTTGAACGGCGACCCGTGGGCGGCATTGTCGGGAGCATCGATTTTCTCGCGCCAGTTCGTCCCGGGCGGACGCTGGAACTGAGTGCTGAACTCCAGAGTGTGGACGCGGAGGCCGTGGTTTACGATGGCACCGCGCATGTGGATGGGATTCCGGTCATCCGAATCCAACATTGCCTGGGACCAATGGTCCCGGCCGGAGATTTCGACGATCCCAATATGTTGAGGAACCGATTCGCCATCCTGTCAGGGGCCGGTGTGGCCCCGGGCGCCTTCGGCGGGTTGCCTCCACTTTCGTTCGAGAGAATCGATGGCGAGACGGGACAGCGCGCCCGCGCGGCGTTTCGAGTGCCGGCAAGCGCAGCTTTCTTTGCCGCTCATTTTCCACGTCGTCCGGTGTTTCCGGGCACTCTTCTCTTGCACATTAACCTCGAGCTCGGGGCCTTGTTTGCGGCAGAAATACCTACTCCACAAAATGGTTTCGAGTGGACGGTGAGGACCGCGTTGGATGTGAAATTGCGCGAATTTATTCCGCCGGGAGAGACAGTGGAACTCCAAGTGCATTTGAAAAAACGCCTGACCGACTCGGCTATCCTGGCGGCGGAGAATCGGGTGGCGAAGCGGGTTGTTGGCAGCGGCCAGCTGCGACTCGTGCCAGAGGCACGTTCATGACTCACCGCCGGAGGGTTGCCATCACTGGGATCGGAATGGTCACACCCGTTGGCAACGATGCGCCCACGACATGGGCGAACTTGCGCAAGGGCCGCAGCGGTGCCGGCCCGATCCAGGGGTTCGATGCGCGAGGTTTCTCGACCCAGATCGGAGCCGAAGTGAAAGATTTCGATCCCGAGGCCGTGATCTGCGATCGAAAACTGTTGAAGTCTGCATCCAGTTCTCACCGGTTCGCACTGGCCGCGGCCGAGGAAGCTCTGACGGACGCTGGCATTCGTCCGGATGCAGCCACGGGATGCCGGTGGGGTTTCGCTACCGGCGCGGGCATGCTGCGAAACACATTTGCAGAACTGGAAGCTGTGCACGCGTTCTGCGCTCCCGATGGAAATTTTAATGCAGAGGGTCTGCTTCATAGCCGGTTTCCGGTTGACCCGGTCGCGTTCCGCCGCAGTCAGGCCAACGCTGGATTGGGACTGCTCACCCGCCATTTTGGCATTCGCGGTTACGCCACTTCGGTCCACACCGCCTGCGCCTCGGGCGGGCAAGCTATTGGCACCGCACTCAAAGTGATGCGCCGCGGCCTCGCCGATTTCATGCTGGCCGGCGGGCACGATTCGATGCTCAATCCAGTAGGATTATCGGGGTTCTGCCTGCTCGGCGCACTCTCCACCGATAACGACACGCCTGAGCGTGCCAGTCGCCCCTTCGATGCCACCCGCAACGGTTTCGTTCTCGGTGAAGGCGCTGCGTTCCTGGTCTTGGAAGATTGGGAATCGGCTCGGGCCCGGGGTGCTCGGATTTATGCCGAGCTAGCGGGCGACGGCAACTCCCTGAGCAGCTATCGCATCACTGATTCGCATCCCTCCGGCGATGGACCAATTCAAGCGATGCAGCAGGCGATGGCTGATGCGGGCATCACGGCGGAGTCGGTGGACTATTTGAATGCCCATGGAACTTCCACCTTGATGAACGACCGCAGCGAATGCGCCGCGCTTCGAGTCGTGATGGGAGCGCACATCGAACAGGTCGCGGTCAGTTCCACCAAGAGCTGCATGGGCCACCTGATCGCTGCGGCCGGCGCGGTCGAAGCCGGCGTGTGCGCTCTCGCTATTCGCGATGGGATTGCCCCCGTGAATGCCAACCTGGTAAAGCTCGATCCTGACTGCAACGTCAACATCGTGCGCGAACAATCGCGGCCGATGCGAATTCGCGCAGCGCTTTCCAATTCCCTCGGCTTCGGCGGATCGAACAGTTGTCTCGTTTTTAAGAATCCGGAGCTAGACTAGTGAGTTCGCCTCGGACCGTGATTACTGGACTTGGTGCTGTGTGCGGTGCCGGGATGACGGTGGATGCCATCTGGAACGCCGTGCAAAGCGGCGAATCCGCCATTGGACCGATCAAGGGGTGGGACACGAGTCGTTGGCCGGTGCGCAATGCCGCGGAGGTCGTTGCCGATAACGTATCTTTGGTGCCGGATCGAAAGCTCCACAAAATGATCTCACGGACTGATCTGTTCGGTCTTTACGCCGTGCACTCGGCCATCCAGCAGTCGGGCCTGTTGGGCTATCGTGAGAAGTTGGATGAACAAGGCGCCGCTCAATTTAGCGACCGGACCGGTGTGTTCTCGGGACCCGGCGGCGGGGCTTACCAAAGCAATTACGATTTCCTGCCACTGCTTACGGTGGCGGGCGGCGACCTCCAGACTTTCGGAAGCGAGCTCGGTAACACCGTCAACCCGATGTGGCTGCTCAAGAATTTACCCAACAATGTGCTCTGCCACGTAGGTATTCGCTACGGATTCAAGGGCACTAATGCCTGCATCGCTAACCAATGTGTGGGAGGTGTTCTCGCCGTGGCCGAAGCGGCCGCCGCCATCCGCGATGGCGAAGCTGACCGGGCAGTTGCTGTCGGTCACGATGCTCCGCTTGAGCCGGAGAATGCCCTGAATTATCACCGGCTTGGTCTGCTCGCTGATGATAATTTGCGTCCATTCGACCGTCAGCGCGCAGGCACAATTTTTGGTGAGGGTGCGGGCGCGTTAGTGCTCGAGAAGGAAGCGGGAGCGCAATGTCGTCAAGCTGTCATCCTCGGTGAATTCCTGGGATCAGGTTGCACCACGGAAGCGATTGGATTCCTCGACGTTCGCCCCGACGGCGATGGAGTGAGCCGTGCGATCGAGCTTGCGCTCACCGATGCCGGCATAGCACGTAACGATGTGGGGATGATCGTTGCTCACGGCAACGGCACGCGGTCATCCGACGCGTCAGAAGTGATCGCGATCCGCCGCGTCTTTGGTGAGGATCCGCCACCAGTTACCGCTTTTAAGTGGGCTTTTGGCCATTCGATCGCCGCCTCGGGTGTGATCGATCTAGTGCTGGCGCTCATTGCTCTGCGGCAGCAAATTGTCCCCGGCATACCCACTCTGGAATCGCTCGATCCGGCCCTCGCTCCATTCCCGGTTGCATCGACCGCGCAGAAACCGCGCAGCGACATTGCCGTGGTGATCTCTCGGGGCTTTGGTGGCATGAATGTCGCGATTATTGTGCGAGCTGTAGCGGGATGAAGTCCAGCGTTGCGCGCGCGAGTCGTTGCGGTCTCGATACCGTCGAGATCGCTCGCGTTGAGAAGCTGGTCCTGGACAAGACACCCGAAGAGATCGGACGTCTATTCACGGAACGCGAACTCGAAGATGCCGGAGATGGGCCAGGCTGCGTCGCCACTCTTGCCGCCCGGCTCGCGGCCAAAGAAGCCTGCTGCAAACTCTTCCCGCGTGAAACAACTCTCGGCCTGATCGGGCCGGCTGATTTCGGCATCGCACGCGATGCCTACGGAGCGCCATCCGTGGAGCCCACCCGAGACGCCCGCGCCGTTCTTGATCGTCACCGCATCGCAGGCATTCGAATTTTCCTCACCCATACAGACACCAGCGCATCCGCCATTGCGTGGGCCGATCCGAAACAAACAGAAGTGCCATGGTTCGGAAAAGCGATTTATTACTTGGTATCGTTTCGGCGCCGAGACGTTTTGAAGAATCTTCGCGGCGTCTTCGCCGATGTTTTGCCGGAGGACGAAATCCGATCTCTCGCGCAAGCATACTACGGCCACTTCGTCCGTTGTCTGCTCGAGCTTGTTCGTTTGCCTCTCGTGTCTGCAGCTCGGCTTAAGGCTTGGATTCGAGTGGAAAATATAGAAGCGCCCATGCGTGCCCATAAGGAAGGAAAAGGTCTTCTGTTGCTGACCGGCCATTTCGGCAATTGGGAGGTCGCCACCGCCGCCGGGATCGGGCAGTTTTCACAATATCACGGCATGTTTCATTTAGTGCGCAAGCCGCTCAAACCGCGCTGGCTCAATGAATGGGTCACGCGGCGGTTTCAACGCGCTGGCTATGGCTCAATCGGCAAGCGTGGCTCGCTCGAGACAATTATCACGCTCCTCGCCGGCGGAGCCGTCATCGTTTACGTCTTCGATCAACACGCAGGCCCGCGCGAGGGCATTGCCATTGATTTTTTGGGTCACCCCGCCAGCACCTTCAAAGCCCTCGCCATTCTGGCCATGAACACCGGCGCTCCTGTGGTGCCGGTTTCAAGCTGGCGTGAGCCCGACGGTTCGCACGTCCTGCGTTACGAAGAACCGCTGTCGCTCATCGAATGTGAAGATGTCGGTGAAGCGATTCGGCGCAATACGCGCACCTACAATGCAGCTCTCGAGCGAATGTTGCTGCGCCATCCCGAGCAGTGGATTTGGATGCATCATCGCTGGCGCATCGATCCGGCGCGCCCCTGGAAATGGAGCAGACCGAAGCGAAAAAATTGAAGTGGGTTGACCGGCGAGATCCGATCGCTCGGCTGACCATAGCTGTTCGATCCACAACTCCGACGGCATGGAAGGAACATGAAGGGAATTAACGGTCTTCATCACGTCACCGCCATCTCCGGGCCGGCGCAGGAAAATCTCGATTTTTATGCGGGCGTGCTCGGGATGCGCCTGGTGAAGAAAAGTGTGAATCAGGATGACCCCGACACGTATCATCTATTCTACGCCGACGCGGAAGGCCACCCCGGCACAGACTTGACATTTTTTCCGTGGGCGCAAATGGCGCCGAGCCGCCAGGGCTACGGTCTCAGCAGCGAAGTTTCGCTCGCGGTGCCGCCGGGCAGTCTCAGTTTCTGGAGCGGCCGATTGCAACGATACGGAGCCGTGATGGGTGCGGCGGAAGTGCGCTTCGGTCAGGACGCGTTGCCAGTCACCGATCCGCACGGTTTGCGCATTGCGTTGGTGGAAAGCGGGGATTCGTTAGGCCGCGCTTTCACGCCTTGGGATGGAAGCCCGATCCCGGTCGAACACCAGATTCGCGGACTCGAAAGCGCGCGGATGATCGAGCGCGATCTGGCGCTGACCACTGCATTCCTTGAACACGCCGTGGGGTTTCAGCACATCGGGACAGACGGCGAATGGCACCGGTATGGAGTGATGGCAAACTCGGAGGGACGTGCTTCTGCACGTTCCGGACTCGCCGCGGCGAGTCCCTCCGGGCAATATGTCGATGTCCGAGAAACGCCGACGGCCCGGCGCGGTGCATGGGGCACCGGCAGTATTCATCATATCGCGTGGCGCGTGGACGATGAAGCGCATCAGCTCGAAGTGCGCGGGCGCGTCACGGAAGAGGGCGCGCGTCCTACGCCGGTGATCGATCGCTTTTGGTTCAAGTCCGTTTATTTCCTGGAGCCAGGCGGCGTTCTTTTTGAACTGGCCACCGATGGCCCAGGCTTCGCCGTTGATGAAGACCGCGCGCGTCTCGGCGAAACGCTCGTGCTGCCGCCGTGGCTGGAACCGAATCGCGCGGCGATTGAAACCAGGCTTCCAACACTAGTGATGCCGAACGCGACCGCGGATTGATAATTTGCGACGCTGAGCCCGACAGAAGCGAATCCATTGAGACGCGTGTCCCAGCGCGCAAACTTCTCTGATCGGGCGATTGGGGTCAATCGCCCCTACCTCGATGGCGGTTTCAAAACGCCGTCGAAGAATTCGACAATGCGTGTTTGGCGGCGCAGCCGGAGCAGGGGATCACTCACCATGTGCGTGCCGAGAAGCGGAAGAAAGTTGAACGTCTTTCCAGCGTTGAAAAGCGCGTCGGAAAGTTGCATCGAATGCTGAACATAGACGTTGTCGTCGGTGAGGCCGTGAATGAGGAAAAGCGGCTGGCGTAAATCAGCTGCGTAGGTGAGCACGCTGCTCGCCCGGTATCCTTCGGCATTTTCCGACGGCAACCCGAGATAACGCTCGGTGTAATGCGTGTCGTAATTTTCCCACGTCACCACTGGCGCGCCGACGACACCGCACCGGAAAATGTCGGGCTTCCGGATCGCCGCCATGGCGGAAAAATACCCACCGAAGGACCAGCCGACGACGCCGACGCGTTTAAGATCCATCGCAGGTTCGTGTTTCGCGAGCGCCTGCAAACCCGCGATCTGGTCCGCCAGTGCGACGTCGATTAGATTTCCGCGGATCGCGCGCTCCCACTCGTGTCCGTGGCCCGGCGTTCCCCGGCCGTCGATAACGACGACGATGTAACCCCGGTCCGCCATCCACTGGTTGATCATGTAGCGATCCGGCTGCGCGAGCACCTGTTTGTGCCCCGGTCCGGCGTAAACGTCCAGAATGACCGGGTACTTTTTGTCTTTTGCGAAATCGCGTGGCCGGACAATCGCCGTATCCATTGCGCGCGGGCCATCCGTTCGCGTCAACTCAACCTTCGGCAGCGAGGAAGGACGCTCCGCCGCTGACGGGAGCGCGCCGATTCTGCCTCCATCAGAAGAGCGCAGAACTTCCCATCCAGCGCGGCCATCAAGGAGATCGAAGCGATGCAGAAACCGCTCCTTCGCGTCGCCGAAGACGGCGTCGTGTCGTCCGCTCTCGTGTGTGATTCGTTGTGGCTCAGTCTTGGTTTCGAGGGCGAAACGAAAGAGATGGCGTTCGCGTGAATCCGGACCGCCGGCGACGACGATCGAACGATCGGTTTCGTTCAGATCGATGAATTCGTCGAGATTGAAATCGGCCGGTGTGATCGCACGCACGAGCGCGCCATCCACCAAATGCAGTTCGACTTGCCACGCGCCGTTGCGCTCCGTCGTCCAAAGAAACTCCCGCCCGTCTTTCAGCCACACCGGCATCGGCTTGTGATCGAGATTCAACCAGGCGGCATCCCTTTCCCGCAGCAGCTCGCGTGTTGCCCCGGAGGTTGGATCGACCGCGAGCAAAAGTTCCTC
>DASVJK010000031.1:0-27264 GCA_036385955.1 Chthoniobacterales bacterium
TTTTCAAATTTCGAACTCTACCTCGTCGATGCAGCCGGTGAGCACGAGCCGGTGCGGGTAACATTCACTGACGGCTTCGACGGGCTGCCGGTCTTCTCACCCGATGGCAAACAGCTTTGCTGGACGACCAGCCGCACCGCCGATGGAAAGGGGCAACTTTTCCTGGCGAATTGGAATCATGAAGCGGCGCTGAAGGCCATTTCGCAATCACCGCGCGCCGGCCAGGGCCCCGCTCCGTCCGCATCGGCCCCGATTCAGCCAACTGAAACGCCTTCGGCTCCGCGGCCAGAGCGTCCCGGCACACCTGAAATTACGGCCGCCGATCTCCGTGAGGAAGTTGGCTTCCTTGCTTCCGAGGAACGGCAGGGCCGGATGACGGGAAGCGCGGGCGCCAAGCAGGCGGCGGATTACATCGCGGCCCGTTTGCAGGATTCGCAACTAAAACCGGCCGGAGACAACAACACCTTTTTTCAAAAGTTTGAATTCAATGCGGGTGTGCGGGTGCTGACGGCCCAGAACGAACTTGTCCTGCGCGGGGACGCCAGGAGTGAACCTGTCCGGTTCCAGGTCGAGAAAGATTTCGCGCCGCTTTCGTTTACGGAGAACCAGACGGTGGACGGCGAAATCGTGTTCTTAGGCTACGGCTTGTCCGTTCCGGGCAAAGGCGCCGAGGGCTATGATTCGTATGCGGGGGTGGATGTTAAGAACAAGATTGCGCTGGTGTTGCGCTACGTGCCGGAGGAGGTCGATCCGAAGCGGCGGCAGGAGCTGAACCGGTACGCCGGGCTGCGTTACAAGGCGATGCTGGCGCGCGAGCATGGCGCGAAGGCTGTGTTGTTCGTCACGGGCCCGAATTCCCCAAATAAAGGCGAGCTCGTGGCCGCCTCGTTTGATGCCAGCATGGCCAATTCGGGAATCGTGGCCGCGAGCATCTCCAGCAACGTGTCGGACGCGCTCTTTCTGCGCTCGGGCAAAGATCTGAAATCGCTCCAGTCCGGGCTCGACAAGGAAAATCCCCATGCGGAGAGCGGCTTCACTCTTCCGAACATCACGGTCCACATCGCGGCTGAGGTGGAGCACATCAAGAAGGACGACCGCAACGTCCTCGCTGTGCTCCCGCCCTCCGGTCCACCGGAGCGTGCCGAGTACGTCGTGATCGGCGCGCATTACGATCACCTTGGATTCGGCGAGACCGGCGCGATGCAGCGAAAAGGCGAGGAAGGAAAAATTCATCCTGGCGCCGACGACAACGCGTCCGGCGCGGCCGCGGTCCTGGAATTGGCTGCTTCGCTCGCGGAGGACCGAAAGACGAAACCGGAACAATTTCACCGCGGAATCGTGTTCGCGTTTTGGTCGGGGGAAGAAATTGGCCTGATCGGCTCTTCCTACTTTGTCGAGCATCCGCCGTTCACTCTGTCGAATGTCGCCGCTTACCTGAACTTCGACATGGCGGGCCGGCTTCGAGAAAACAAACTCAGCCTGCAAGGTGTCGGATCATCGAAAGCGTGGCGGCGCCTGGTGGAGAAGCGCAACGTGGCGGCGGGCTTCAATCTATCGCTCCAGGAAGATCCCTATTTGCCGACAGATGTGACGGCGTTTTATCCGAAGGGCGTGCCGGTGCTGAACTTTTTCACCGGCGGCCACGATGACTATCACCGGCCCACCGACACAGCCGACAAACTCGATTACGACGGCTTGGAACGGATCACGAAATTTGCGCGCTCTTTGGTCGTGGATCTCGCGAAAGGCGAAGAGCGTCCCGACTACGTTAAGGTGCAGCACAGTGAAGGAGCCGGCGGCCGGGAGACCTTGCGAGTCTTTCTGGGCACAATCCCCGACTACGCCACTGAAGTAGTGGGCGTGAAACTAGCCGGCATCCGCGGCGGGAGCCCAGCGGAAAAAGCGGGTTTGAAGGGCGGCGACATCATCGTCGAGTTCGGTGGCCAGAAGGTATCGAATATCTACGACTACACGTACGCGCTCGACGCCGCCAAGATTGGCCAGCCCGTGGACATCGTGGTGATGCGCGACGGCCAGCGCGTGAAGATCACGGTCACGCCGGAGGCGAGGAAGTAGGGCGCGAAACTGTAGGACGGAGCGGCGTTGCTAGCTTTTTATCGTGGGATTGTCGATCCCGAGCGCGCCAGCCAAATCCGTAAAGTGTTCTTGTTCCTGTGCAATAATTTTGCGCAGCACCTCACTGATTCCGAACTCGCCCATTGCTTCCGTCTGCCGGATCCGCTCCCGGTAGTGGATGATGGTTTCCTGCTCGTTCGCGAGGTCGAACCGGAGCATGTCTTCCGCCTTGTCCGATACTTTTACCGGTTTTGGGGTTGTGACAGGCGTGCCGTTCAAGTAATCGATTTGCTTGGCAATCAGGATGGCGTGGTTCAATTCCTCGCCGGCGTGGACCTGTAATTCCCGGGCGATATCCGTAAACTTCGCGCCCTTAATTGTCTGGCTGTAAATCACGTAGGCGATGATGGCCTGGTACTCGCGTGCCAGGTCCTCATTCAGGAGTTCGATGAGACGTTTGCGGGTGAGCGGTGTGTCTTTGGCCATGCTTCCTATTCGGCTTCCCTTGCCACAGCGGATGCCATTTCACAGACACAACTCCCACTCCCCTCACTCTACCTGCCTTGGCAAAACAGCCGTCCGATGACTTGCCGAATTCCGGCGGGGTCAGCGACCCCGCCCTACAGAAGAGGGCGGAGCGGCATTGCGAGCTCTTGATCGTCGGGTTCAGGCTTGCGAAACTGCTCGTGCTCTCGGATCACTTGTTCGAACGAGCCGTATTGATGGGCTTCGATTTCCCCGGGAAACTTCGCGCCGGAGCGGTGCCACTTTTCCAACCAATCGGGCGTGAGGAGCTCGTGCCGGCGAGACGAAGATGCGCGACACGCCGCGGGTGTGAGCGCGATCGTGGTTTCCAGCTTCTCTCCCGCGCTGCGTCCCCGCGCAACGTAGAAGCCGGCGGCGAGCAGCGCGGCACGGTTCGCGGTTGAGCAAGTGTAGGTGAAAAGTTCGGCGGCACGCCCCGCGCAAGCTTCGAAGAGCTTGTGAAACGCATTGAGCGTCCACTGGTCGCCGGAAGTCTTGGTCGAAAACATATCGTAAAAGATGAGGTCCGGTGGACCGGGAGCTGTGGACATCGTTTCGAGGAAATCGCCCGGCAGAAGCAACCAGCTCAAACCCGCATACTGCTTGGATTGCCAAGCGCCGTCTTTAAGGATTCCGGCCGGGCCGCTGTGACGCAGATAAGAAAAATCGCGGCTGTGCCGGAACGCGAGCCGCAGCGAGTCGAGATCGTTTTCGAAGCTGACGATTCGCAGCGGGCGCACAGGACCGTTTGTCGCCTGCTCTTCGTAGCAGAGGATCGCTGCCATCGCGTTTGCCGCGGCGCCGAGCCCGACATCCCAGATGACCAAAGGCGCGGCGCTCTCCGGATTCTCGTTCGCGGAAAGCCGGACGCGCTCGGCGAGATTTGATTGCTCGATGTAGAGTTTTATCGCTTCTTCCATAGGCGGCGTGCGCGAATGCATGATCTCGCCGGACGAAATCTGGCGGATGCTGGCAAAGCCTTCCCAAGCCATGTGCACTTCGTAATTTCCAAAAGTGCGCAGCTTCTTCCGCTTCGGCTTCTGCTCGCGAATCGGATTGTCGAGATCGGATTCGTGCAAGAAGGCGCGCTTTTCGCGATAGAGATCGAGGAAGCTGTCTGCCAAAATGCTTTCGCGAATTTCGCGCATGAGCTGGTGGTAGAAGTGGATGTTGTGCTTCCCAAGCAACTGCCAGCCGAGCGTCTCGTTCGTCTTCGTCAGGTGGTGCAAATAAGCGCGCGAGTAGCGCGCGCAGGTGGGGCACGCGCAGGTCGGATCGAGTCTCTCCTCGGAAAATTTGTAAACTCCGCGGCGCATCTGCAAAAATCCCCGCGAAGTGAAGACGGCGCCGCGCTGAGCAAGTTGCGTCGGCATGATGCAATCGAACATGTCGACGCCGCGATGGACGGCTTCGAGAATATCGAGCGGCGTGCCGACGCCCATGAGGTAACGCGGCTTGTCCCCCGGCAGAAGTTGCGCGGTGAATTCGCATACGTCCTCGCGCTCGCTCTTGCTCTCCCCTACGGCGAGACCTCCGATGGCGAATCCGTCGAATGGCATTTCGCTCAGGCAGCCCGCGCTTTCGCGCCGCAATTCCTTGAAGAGCGCACCCTGGACAATCCCAAACATCGATTGCGGCGAATCTCCGCGCGCCGCGAGGCTCCGCGCCGCCCAGCGATGCGTGAAACCGAGTGCGGCCCGCGCCGCCGCTTCATCCGCGGTCGAGGCGATGCAGTGATCGAGCGCCATCATTATGTCGCCGCCGATTGCCTTCTGCGTCTCGACGCTCACTTCCGGGCTGAGCAGGATCGTCTTCCCATCAAGGTAACTCTGAAAGACCGCGCCCTCCTCGCTCATCGCGCGCGAGTGCGGCAGCGAGAAAATCTGAAATCCGCCCGAGTCCGTCAGCACCGAGCGTTTCCAACTCATAAAACCGTGGATGCCGCCCGTGCGGCGGAAGACTTCGGGACCGGGACGCAGCAACAAATGATAAGTATTCGCGAGGAGAATCTGGGTGCCCGCATCCTCGAGCGTTTGCGGGAGCTGCGCCTTCACCGTGGCCTGCGTTCCCACCGGCATGAAGAGCGGGGTTTGCACATCGTTGTGCAAAGTGCGAAACGTCGCGGCCCTCGCGCGGGAGCCTGTGGCCTGAGCGTCGAGGCGGAAGTTCAAACGCGATGCCATTACGCGATGACTTGTCGATAAACCGCCTCGTACTGGGGAACAATATTGGCGGCTGTGAAATACTTCTCGGCGCGCGCGCGGCCTCGTTCGCCAAGTTGCCGCGCGACGGCCGGTGAGTCGACGAGCGCATCGAGCGAGGATGCCATGGCCGCGATATCGCCGAACTCGTGCAGATAAGCGGCATCACCTACCACCTCGGGAATTCCGCCGATGCGAAAGGCAATGACCGGTTTGCCAAAAAACAAGGTCTCGAGAATGCTCAGGCCGAAGCTTTCGTTGTCCGAGGTGTAGAGGCCGGCGTCGGCAGCGGGCAGGTAATTCTCCACCGCCGCGGCGTCTTCCCTGACGATGACGTGACCGCGCAATCCAAGTTCGTCCAGGAGCGATTCGTACGGAGCGAAGGGACCGCCGGCCAGAATCAGCAGTCGGATTCGATCGCGATTCGATGTTTTCGCAATTACTTGCAGCAGAAGGTCGATGCGCTTGACCGGCCGGAGATTGGACATGTGCACAACGAGGAACTCGTCAGATATTCCAAGCTCGCGTCGCACTTCCTCGCGACTCTTCGTTGACGCCGCCGGTGTGAAGAAGTTCGGGATGACCTGGATTTGTTCACGCAGTTGAAAGGTTTCCTCCGTTTGTTGCCGTAGACTTTCCGAAACCGTCGTGACCGCATCGGAATGAAGCAGCGCGTGTTCGATCGCGGCGCGGTATTGGGGGTTTGGACCAAGCAGAGTCGTGTCGGTCCCGTGCAGCGTCGTCACGATCTTCGGCGCGGAATCACCGATCATTTCCGTGGCTAGGAAGGCGGCGGTCGCGTGCGGCACAGCGTAATGCACGTGGAAAACATTGAGCTTATTTTGGCGGCCGACTTCGGCCATTTTGACTGCGAGCGGCAAAGTGTAATCGGGACATGGAAACAAACTGCTTTGACCGACAGCGACTTGGTGGAAATGAATTCGCGGCGCCGAAAGGTCTAGCCGCACCGGTTTGGCGTAGCTGAAGAAATGAACTGTGTGGCCGCGGGCCGCGAGTTCTGTTCCTAGCGCGGTCGCGAGAATTCCGCTGCCCCCGATCAACGGAAAACAGGTGATCCCGAGCTTGAGCGGCCGCGATTCCATCACGGCCCAATATACGCGTGGTTCGAATCGGAGATGTCCTCGCGCTGCACGAAAGTCACACCAGGCGCGTCCGCTTCGTTGAGATATTGGCGCTCACCCGCGCCAGCCACGTAATGCGTGCATCCGATGACTGATTGCATCCAGCGCAGCCGCGTATCACGTGCCGGGCTGATCTGCGTTGCATCGTATTCCTGAAACGGAAGCTCCAGATATCGATCCGCGCCTTTGTGAAGCAGCAATTTTCCGTCACGGTATCGAGCGCGAACAATTTCCCCTTCCCAAGAAACGTCCACGAAATAATCGTCGACTTGGGTCGCCCGTTTCCGAAAGTCCGGATCGCCGGATCGTTCCACCCGAATTTCATCCAGCAATCCCATCCGCGCATACATGTCGCGGCAGAACTCGGCAACACTCGGGGCTTCGACCGCTTTGAAGTGATCGACCAGCTCGGGTCCAACGTAGTTCGGGAGCTGGCGCGCAAGCTTCATCTGCCATTCCGGCAGGACGCGCTTCGCATACAATGGAGAAAATTGTTTCTGGATCTTGTTCGCGAACTGAAAATTCAAGGCATCTTCACGGCCGGTTTGCCGTTCGCGTAACACTGTGATCGTCTCGCGGCAATCATGATCGCTGTCGTGAAAAAAGAAGACGATCTCGCCGCCAATCTCTTTTTGCAGCCGGCGCGCAGTCGCGATTTTGGCGTAGAGAAATCGCTTCGGAAAAAAGCCGCACGGTTGTTGACCGAAGCAGATGATCGGCTCGCCCATGATTAACGAACGGCCGGCATCTGCTCGTTCCGGAAAACCGTTTGTTGCAGTATCCAGGCAAACAACAGAACGGCCGTGCAGCCGATAACATTGTACCAGAGATAACCAATGCTGGACGTGAAGAAGAGGACGAGCACGAGCGTCTGCGCAATCACTGCCGCGAAGAAAACCGCTGAGCCGCGAACATTACGCATGAAGAAAGCGACCAGGAAAAGTCCAAGGATACTGCCGTAGAAAACGGATCCCAGGATGTTGCCGGCCTCGACCAGGTTCTCGACCAGGCTGGCAAACGACGCAATGGCGATGGCGACCAGACCCCATGCGGCCGTCAACACTTTGGTGGCGATGACGTAGTGATGATCGCTCGCGTTCGGCCGGATGAGCGGCCGGTAAAGATCGACCGCCGTCGTTGAACCGAGCGCGTTCAAGACCGCGGAGGTCGCCGACATCGTCGCGCAAAAAATCACCGCCACGAGCAAACCAACGACTCCGTGCGGAAGATGATGCAGGACAAACGTGATAAAAACATAATCCGAGTCCTTGTTCTTCGGACTCGCCCCGGCTTGCTCGAGAATTTTTTTGGTGTTATCGCGAATACCGCGCGCTTGCGTATCGAACTCGCGGACCTGCGCGGTCAGTGCTGGCGAATTTTCCGCGGAAGCGGTGGACATCGCTTGAATGGTGTCGCGCTTGCGCGTGAAGACATCGTCGAACTGCGTCTGCAATGCGGTGAGCTGAGGACCGTAGCCGCGCTCAATCGCGCGCTGGTACGTGGGCTGATTGAAAAACATCGGCGGCTTTTCGAATTGATAGAAGAGAAAAACCATCGCACCGAGCAGCAGGATGAGAAACTGCATCGGCACTTTCACGATCGCGTTGAAAAGCAGACCGATGCGGCTCGCGCGCAACGAACCGCCGGCGAGATACCGTTGCACCTGCGACTGATCGGCGCCGAAGTACGAGAGCGAAAGAAAGAAACCACCGAGGATGCCCGACCAGAACGTGTAGCGCCTGGACGGATCGATCGAAAAGTCGACCGCCTGGAGTTTTCCCATCTTACCGGCGATTGAGAGTGCGTCGGTGAAGGACAAATCGGCCGGCAATCGATGAACCGCGATGCCAAAGGCTAGAGCCATTCCGACGAGGATGACCAGGATCTGATAGCGCTGTGTGAGGCTGACGATCTTCGTGCCGCCGACAACCGTGTAGGCAATGACGAACCCGCCTGCGAGCCAGATCGTCAGGTTCAAATCCCAGCCGAGCAACGCGGAAAGAATAATGGCTGGCGCATAGATCGTGATTCCGGCGGCGATGCCGCGTTGGACCAAAAACAAAAACGCGCCGAGCAGTCGTGTTTTCCTATCGAAGCGCTGACCGAGATATTCGTAGGCCGTGTAAACCTTCAGCCGTTGATAAATCGGAACGAAAATCGCGCACACGACAACGAGCGCGAAAGGCTGGCCGAAGTAGTTTTGGATGAAACCGATCCCGCTTTCGTAGGCCTGACCCGGCATCGAGAGAAACGTGATCGGGCCGGCTTGTGTCGCCAGGACGGAAAGGCCGATGGTTCCCCATCGAATACTCGCATCACCCTTGAGATACTGGCGGAGACTTGGGTGGCCGCGCGTGCGCCACAATCCGTAAAGCGGGATCGCGAGAATCGTCGCGATCAGGACGAAGTAGTCGATCCGGTTCACGAAAACCGGAGAGTGAACGCGTAGAGCAACGCGATTTCGATCGCGAACATGGCGATGGCGAATGCGTAGGCTTTGCGCCAGGTGCCGAAGAGCGGCGGTCGATCCTGCTCGCTCATTTCACTTCGCGTAGTGAGACAATGTTGGCGAAAAGCCGATACGCTCCCGGAACTCCCGCCGGTAACTGCCGGAACCACGAATAGCCGGTGTAGATGAAATAGCCGCTGCCCGATTTCGCGACGAGCAATCCGCCATCGAGCGGTTTTTCCCCTGGATCGTTGCAGGAGACAATCGGCGTCCAAGCGGGATCCCATTTGTTCGGAAAATAAAGGCCGCGTTCCTGCACCCAGCCTTTGAAATCTTCGGCCGTGATTTTGTTAGGCGTGTTCATTAACGGATGATCCGGCGCGAGAATCCGCACCTCGGCATTCTCGTCGGTGACCCGGTCGCGAGAAATCTCCAGCGGATACGGGCCGATCTCTTTCGTCTTCAGGTCGGACGTAGTGTTGTACTGTGCGACGACCACGCCGCCGGCCTTCACATAAGCGAGTAACTGCGGTTGCCAGCTCGCGATTCGCTCTTGCGTGTTGTAGGCGCGAATGCCGAGCACGACGGCGTTGAAACGTTTGAGATTCTCCGCGGTGATATCGGCGGCATCCAATATCTTTACGTTGTAACCGATCTGCTCAAGACTCTGCGGAATCTCATCACCGGCGCCCGGAATATATCCAATCAGTTCGCCTTTCTTCCGGATGTCGGCGCGCACAATCTTCGCTTCCGCGGGAGGCATCAAGACGTGCAGACCGATGTGCGGATACGCAATGCGCTCGCGCGCGAACGAGTAGTCGCGCCCCTCGACCGACACCACCGCGCGCAGCGTTCCTTCACTTGCATTCGGTGGTGGCTTGATGGTGAAGGCGACGAAGATTTCGGTGTCCGCTGCTTTCAAGTCCACGGGAACGGACGCAGGCTCGATCCGCCATCCGTTCGGCGCCTCGAGCCTGAGTTGACCACGGACGGCAGCGGTCGAAGCGGCGACGCGCACTTGAACCGACTTCGGTTTGTCGTCGCCGAAGACAAAGACCGGATTGGATAAATTCGCGAAGACCGGCGGAGCGATGACGAGCGCCTGCCGCACTTCACCGATGATAGGATCGACGGTGCGGTATTTCGTGTCGACGCTGTAACGAAGGTCCTGATCACCAACTCGCAACGCGACTTCCACCGGGAACGGCGGCGGATTCTCCGGCAGACCGATCAACGTTTGATCGTCGACCGCGAATGTGCCGAGTGTCGCCGGCTTCCGGAGCCAATATGGTTGCGACCAGGTGACATCTTTGGGCAGAGTGGGCGTGAGGTCCTTCGCGATAAACTGATCGGTCGGCAGCGGCAAATCCAATTGGAGCGTTTCTCCTGAGACGGGTGTCCGCACCTCCAGCAATTGCACCGGCACCTTCGAGCGGTTGATGGCCTCGAACTTTATCGGTAACGTCTGAACGGCCGAAACCGCAGCGATGGTTGTCGAGCTTTCGATGTTGAGCCCGAGACACGCCGCAATGATGGAATCGACTTCAGCCTGTTTCTGCGCACCCCAGTCCCTGTCGCTGAATTTAGTGAGCGCCTTGCGGAGTTCCAAGAGCTTCGGGACGGAGGCAGCGGGATCTGCGGGGATGAACGTTGCAACGGCCTGCTTCACTTTCGCAGCGATCGCCTCCGATTTCGGAACACGCGACCAGGTTGTCTCGACGCCATCGAACAGGCCGTTCGTGATCGGCGCGCCCTCCAGCACCTTGAAATATTCTTTTCGTGCGCCGCGTCGTGGCGGGCTGCCGACGCCTTGGCTCTTATGCATGCTCAAACTCGCCGCTGCGATTTCGGTGAAGGCTTTGCCGAGGAGCGGATCGAACCCGCCAGCCTCCACCGTGGCGAGACCGGTCGGATCGAAGGGCAAATTTCGGTTCGAGAAAAAGAATGGAGACGTATTCCAAAGGAGCCGCGTCGGTTTCCAGACTTCGACGAACGCCAGCTGTTCCGGAAAACGCTTTGCATCTCCGGATGCCTGAAAGGCTTCCCGCGCGAGGATCGCCGAGGCGGTGTGATGTCCGTGTGTCTTGTCATCGTCCGGACTGAAACGGGTCACGACAACGTCGGGGCGAAATCGCCGGATGACCCAGACGATGTCCGAGAGGACTTTGTCGCGATCCCAAATCCGGAGCGTTTCTTCTGACGTTTTCGAAAAGCCGAAATCGACCGCGCGCGTGAAGAATTGCCGGCCGTGATCGAGCCGGCGCGCGGCGAGAAGTTCCTGCGTTCGGATGACGCCGAGCTTTTCTCGCAGCTCCGGTCCGAGCAAGTTCTGGCCGCCGTCTCCGCGCGTGACCGAAAGATATCCGGCGTCGTAAAGCGAGCCATTCGCCCACAACGCCATCAGATTCGTATTCTCGTCGTCCGGATGTGCGGCGACGTAGAGGACGCGCCCGAGCACATTCAGTTTTTGGAGCGCGAGCTGGATCTCAGCCGCGTTCATCGGCTGTGGAAACGCGGGCGCTGGTGGATCGGCGGCTCGGCCCGATCGCAAGGCGGCACCAGTCACGAGAAGCATCGCAACCGTTTTCCAGATCATCAACCGGCTCACAAAGAAGACATCAGAGGGTAATCGCGAAGGCAGCCCCGAGCCCTCTCGGGGCCGTCAAGACGCCAAGAGCGATTCGCGGATTATTTGTTGATGTCTTGTTTCGCCTGAAGCCGATCTATCAGCGTTTTGATATTCTGTTTTTGCTGATCGGAAATGGCAACGGCTTGCGCCTTCTTCGCGTCTTCAGCCGCCCCGGCAAAATCGCCGGCGGCAGATTTGATCCGGGCGTTCGCCAAATGTCCGGAGACATTCTGCGGATAGCGTTTCGCCACGTCCTTTAAGATCTCCATCGCCTCGGCGTCTTTTTTCTCCGATTGCAGCCGGCGTCCGTAGGAATAGAGCTGCGCCGGCGTCGTCTTCGCGAGCGCCTGGTCCCAGATCTTTTTGGCCTCATCGGGCTTATTCATGGCCTTGAGCAGATCGGCCTTGGTGGTCAGGTTCTCGAAGCGTTCCTCGTTTTGAATCGACAGGTCCGCCCACTTCAGTGCCTCATCCAGGTTGATCTTCTTGGCCAGATAGAATTGCGCAGCCTGGTTTGGCGCTTGCCACTCGTACTGAGCGCGTCCGCGCATTTGGTTTCGGATGTTGGCCACGGTCGCTTCTGCGTCATTGATCGCGACCTTGAACGGCACCGCGAGCTTCTCCCACTTGAGCGTCACCATGGCCGAGACGGGCTTCAGGTCCTCAAACTCGAATTCGAGCGCTTCCTCCATCTCGATCGGGTGCGGCTTCACGTTTACGCGGAGCGCATCTTCCTCCTGCTTATAGCTGTAGCTGCCCCACGCGCTCGACATCTTCGAGAAAATCACTGTCCACGAATCCGCAGTCGGGATCATGTGCAGTCCGTAGATTCCTTTTGCGAGCGGCTGTCCTTCCACGGAAACCGGATCGCTGAATTCGATCGTAGTGTTTTCATTTGCACCTGCGCGCCAGACTTCTCCGAGCGGGACGAGCCCGCCCCAAATTTTTCGCCCGTTCACGAGAGGCCTGTGATAAGTGATCGTGATATCGGTCAACCCGACGCGCTGCTTGTTGATCGCGAGCTGACTGACTTCGGGCAATGAAAGGTCGGCCCGCGCCGTTGCGATCGCTGCAAGTCCGACCAGCGCCGTTCCGAAAACAAAGATGCTCTTAGAGATACATTTCATGGTGGTTGGGTTAAACAATTCAACCGCAACGTGAACGCAGACAAGAACAGATCAAATATTTATTGGTGGCTGGGGCGCGCTTCGCCGCAAGGATTCGCTCAAATTGAGAGGGCGCATCAATGCCGCCCCGTCCGCTCGCGCAGTTCGACTAGCTCTGCCCTGCGGCGTTCGAAGTCGTTTCGGACCCACGAGCGTGTTTTCACCGAAGCCACCGGATTAGCTCTGGCTTTGCGGCTCTTGGAATTTGGCAACCGGCGCATCGCGGAAAGAAAAACGAGAACCCGTTTTGCGCCGGGCTTGCCGAGCGGCCGGCCACGCTCGCCGTTTTGTTTGCAGGCGCACGAGGAAATGGTCCGGCACACGGGCTCACTTCCTCATTGCACGAACTACTCTCTCGGAAGAAGACGAACAATGATGAGCGCGTATGTGGCGATCAGCATCATGGTGCCCAATACGACCAGGTATTCCATAAGTTCATTTGGTTGGATGTTGAAGTGTGCGGGCGGGTCAAGTGGTGCTGCCGGCTGCGGCTGCATTCCACACAGGAAGAGGGATCGCAGAGATGTCCCCACCGGTCCGAAGTCGACGAAACTTTTTCGGCAACTGCGGCCGGCGTTTTGGCCGTGCAGGATTTGCCGACTCTCGCGGTGGCGCTCTGCACCTCTTGTTTCATAAGGGAGAAGACTAATTGGGGCGAGGCAACGCTCTGGGCACGGCTTGCGTTTTTCTGTGCATAAATTGCGCTACGCTGGGCGTCATGTGCGAGCCGACAGCAAATCGGCCACTCTGCCGCGATTGTCTGCTCGTCCTCGCCATGATCTCCCGCTTGACCGCGGACCTGGCGCCGGGGCGCGCATTCTGCACTTGTTAGGCGCCGCGACTTGCTGGCTCGTCGCGGCGTTCATTTGGATGGTGAAAGTGATCCCGAAAGTGGCGACGGCGGACTCGGAAGATTGAAGGAGCGCGAAAGACCAATATGCAGTCGCGCTGGACCGGTACGCCCGGCAGAGCGGGGTGACGACAGTTGACGGGAGGCGGGCGCAGTTACAGCTCGCCCAAGTTTTGTTGCAGCAGCTTTTGCAGCTCGTGCGGCTTCGTCAGGGTGATCGTGTTGCCTTTGACGCGGAGCAGTTTTTGGTCGCGAAACTTGGCCAGCGTGCGCGAAAGCGTTTCGCTGGTCGTGCCCATCTCCGCCGCCAGCACGCGTTTCGTGCGATCGAGTTGGATCACGGTGGCCGTATTGCTGAGCGGACGCGGACAGCGCTTCAACAACCAGTTTGCGAGACGTGTTTCCATGTCTTTGAGCGTGAGGTCATCAAGCAATCCCACCAGCACACGCAAATGCTGGCTCATTGATCCGAGCATCCGCAGCGCGAGCTCCGGGCGGTGGCGCAACAGCTCGATGAACTCCGATTTCGGCACGAGCAGCACCATCGCAGGCTCGGTCGCGCGCGCATCCGCGGGATAACCCGTATCAGTGGCGAGCGATGCTTCCGCGAACGATTCGGTCGGCCGAAATAAATGAATTGTCTGCTCTTTCCCGGCGGCACTGACGCGATGGACGTTGACCGCGCCTTTCTGCACAATGTAAAAACCTTCGGAATGTGCGCCTTCACGGAAAAGGTAATCGCCTTTCCCGAGATTTTTTGAAACCGTGAACGCCCCGATCGCAGAGATGTCGGCGGCTGGCAGCCCGACGAAGAGCTGGCAGCTGCGCAGCGTATTCTCGATGACGAGCTGCCTGAATTTCCCGCCGTCCAGCGACATGGCTGGAGGCTAGCGGCGCGCTCGTTACTCGTCCCGCCAAAAATGCGTGATCCACGAGCCATCGACCTGGCGCTCAACCCGCGACCGGAATCCTTCGCTGCCGAGCTTCTCGATTAACGGTGAAGGAAGAAACGGCGCAACAACCGAGACGCCTTCGTTCGGCTGCAGCGCGTCTAGGGTGGCCTGGATTTTTGCAAATGGATTCGCGCCCCGCGCGAGAATCGGGCGGACATCCAGCATCTTGAACTTCATCGTCATTCCTCCCATCGATTCAGTCGAACGCTGCCCATCCAGACTAACGCCAGTGCCCAGGATGTTGAGATCAACGCGAACCAAAAAGCCGCGTGGTCGATCCACCAGCGAGCGAGTGGTGTTTTGTTCGCGGCTTCCGCCGGGATTTGTTGCAGCGCAAAGAGCGCTTCGATGCGGAATGCATCGAGTGGGTTGAACATCAACGCGGCAACCCAGAGATCCGGCACGTTCTGCATAACGGGCCAGCGGGCGGCGAAGAGCGCCACCAGATCGACGCCGAACAACAGGAATAACCAGGCGCTCACGCCGATGATCAACGCCTGCGCGCGATCGTGCGCGAAAAAGCCGGCCGCCAATCCGCAAGCCACAAACGAGGCCGCGAGCAGGAACGTCTCGACGTAAAGGCGCAGGAGCATCGTCGCCGCCGAACCGGTGAAGAGCGCTGGCAAAAAAAGGAGCAGGAGCACGCCACCGAAGATCGACGACAGCGCGCAGAATTTTCCTATCACGTACGCGCCCCGCGCCACCGGTTGGGTAAATAAGAGCGGCCACTCTTCGCGTTCGCCTTGCGCGCTGCTCACGCCGGCCAGGAGGGAAAATAGCGAAACAAAATAGAGCGCGATTTGGAGAATGAAAAAGCCGACCGCGCTGGCGTCTTCGCTGAAAACGAGCGCGGCGATTCCGCCAAACAGCGAGAGCGCGCAGAAGACCTGAAAGTAGCGATTGATCAGCGCGGCGCGAAATTCGCGCGCGAGGATCGCGTAGAGGGGGCCTCTCTCAAAGAGCGGCGCTAAGGCGAGATTCATGTGGAGGAGAGTTGATCAGCGTCGCGGCAGCAGGCTTCTTCCCCGGCACCGATTTCACTTCGTCGAAATCGTGTGGCAAATCCGTCGGATCGAGTTCGCGTTCGATCGCGCCATCGCGACAAAGCAGGCAACGGTCTGCGACGTCGTTCCACTCGGCCACAAGATGCGTGGTGACCAGCACCGTCTTCCCGCGTTGTGATTCGAAATGCAGCGTCTCCTGCAAGCGTTTGCGCCAGCCCGGGTCGAGACTGAGTCCCGGCTCGTCGAGTAACAGCACCGGCGCGTCGGCCAGAAGCAAGAGCGCGAGACCGAGTCGCTGACGTGTGCCGCCGGAAAGCGCGCCGGTTCGGACGCGCGCGAAGTCGCCTAACGCCGTGAGATCGAGCATCGAGCGGCAGCGCTCTTGCGCCACGCCCCGCAGTCGCGCGTAAAAACGAAGGATTTCGGTGCAGGTCAGGCGAGGATGAAACCTCGGACTCTGCGGCAGATACGCGAGCGATCGTTGCGCCTCGTTTCGCTCGTTCGCGATGTCGAAGTGGTTCACGCCAACGCGTCCGCCGTCAGGCTGAATCAGTCCGGCGAGCACTTTCATCAACGTGCTTTTTCCGGCGCCATTGGGTCCGACCAAGAGCGTGATTTTACCTGGCTCCGCCTGCAGCGAAATCCCGCACAGAACCAACGTCCGGCCGTAACTTTTCGTTAGGTTCTCAACCGTAATCATCGCTCGTTAGGCAAGGCGGCTCTCGCGAGCCGTTGTGCGCGAAGTTTCCAAAATCGCGATGTCAATGGAGCGGGATCTTCGATCGAGCTGATGCCGGGAATCACCGCGCGCTCATTCGCAAAGCGCAGCAGCTTCGCCGCCGGACTGTCGGAGAGAAATGCGATCGCCGGAAAATCGCGGCGGAGAATTCCGAACAGATCGAGTTCGTGATGCGCAAAGTCGCCGATTCCATCCTGGTTGAGATCGAGTTCAGAGGCGTTGTCCCAAAAATTGCCGACGCCATTCACGGCCCATTTGTTGCCGGAACCTTCCAGCACACCGGTCTCGACCGGGTGCAGATTGCGCGCGAAAATGTTTTCGGTGAAGCGATTCCCGTCGGAGTTCGAGCCGAACTTCAGGCCGATGTAATTATTGCGGACGCGATTCCCGATGACCTGGTTCCCGTTGCACTGATTAAACGAAAGGCCGACCGCGTTCTGCTCGAGCTCGTTCGCTTCGAATCGGCTGCGATCGGTTGATTGAATGATGAGACCGTAGGCGCGGAGGCCGCGATTATTGACGAAATGATTTCCGCGAACGATCAGCTCTTTCGAGAACATGATCGCCGCGCCGGCCGCATTTTCCGCGAAGGTGTTGTTCTCGAAAAAGTTGCCGTCGGAATACATGTAGTGCAGTCCGTAACGCGTGTGATGCACCACGTTGTTTTCGACGCGCGAATTGTTCGTGAAAGAAAAATAGATGCCGTCACGCGTCTCGCTGATGTCGTTGCCGCGAATCAAGTTGCCTTCGCAATTCCACTGGTGAATGCCGTTGCCGCGACGGTTTGCCACCAGCGTCGTGTCGCAGTTCTCTGAGCTTTGCCCGATGCCTTTTCCAATCGGCTCGGTCGAGGCCGCGATCGTCGTCTTTCCTTCGATGCGGTTATCGAGGATTCGCGCGCCTGAGATTTTCTTGAGATAAATGCCGTGCAGCGAATTGGCGATCGTGTTGTTCTCCAGCGTCGCACGATTGCCGGTGACGAAGACGGCCGCATCGTCGTCCGACAGATTCAATCCGGAGCCGGTGATGCGGAGTCCGGCCACCGTGACGTCATCGGCTGCGATCGTGACAACTTTCCCGGCGCCGTTCCCACGAACCTCGGCTCCGGGCTGGCCGATGAGGGTCAACGGTTTATTGATGACGATGGAACCGTGCGTTCCAGCTTCGACGCGGATGGTTTCGTTAGGCACGGCTGCATCGATGCGCTCTTGCAGGGTCGTGGCGAGAACGGGTGTCGTTAGGCAAAGCGCCGCGCCAATGATCAGGGGAGCGCACGCGGCCCGCGTGCTGGCGACTCCGAAAGCATTCGCGACTCGCGAACTTTGCCCTTCCCGCCCCCGTGCAACTCCTATTGAGTTCCAAAAAGTCCGTTGCGGCGAGCCGCCGCAACCAGCACGCGAGCCACGTGCGCTCCCCAGACAAAAAACCGCCGTCACGCGACCATCTCCTCCTTGCGCGAGAACCAGCCGGCGAGCACGATGAGCAACACCGAAAAACAAAGCAGGTACGCGCCGAGTTCCGGGTAACTGGACTCGCGGAAATTCGCGATTTGCTTCGTGCCGAGGAGCCGCGGCGTGAAAGCCGTAATGTGCATCGGCGCGTGCGGATCGAGATTGTGCCCATACGTGTAAAGCCGGTACCAAAATGATCCGATCGAGAAGATGCCGAAGTAGCAGTAGACAACGAACAGATCGACGACGTTGCCCATTTGTCCGAAAACGACCGATCGGAGAATCATCAGCGTGATCAAACCGAAGATGAACGGCATCCAGCGCATCTCCAGAAAATCCGCCTGTAGAATCGGCGCCATGCCGATGTAGTGATTCAGGTTGTTGATTTCGACCAGGTGCTGTCCGTTTAATCCGCCGCCGACGATTTTGTAGCTGTAGATAAACAAATCGAGACCGTCGGAGTACTGCGGCGCGACGAGATGCATTTTCCAGAGCGGATACAATAGCGACGTAACGATCGTCGCCGCGGCCGCAAGCAGCAGCAGCCGCGACCAAAGATTCAGCGGGCGCGCGAGGAAACGGAACTCGCGTCGCAGAAGATTCGGCAATTTTTTCTTCATAACTCAGCCACCTAACGAGGCTGGAGTTTGTTCGTTCTCCAGCGTCGCAGGAACGACCCGCTATTGTCCCGGCGTCGCAATCGGCGCGGCATTCTGGTAAACCGCGCCCGGCAAAGGCTGGCCCGCATTGCTCACCACTAGGTAACCCTGCATTTCCTGGTGCAGCGCCGAGCAAAAGTTCGTGCAGTAATACGGGAACACGCCCGGCTTCGTCAGCTTGATGTGAAACGTTTTCGTTTCGCCCGGATCCATCACCATGTTGACGTTGTGTTCAATCAACCCGAAACCGTGAATCATGTCGCGGGTCTGCTCGATATTCGTGACGTGCACCGTGAGTTCGTCGCCGACCTGCGCGTCGATTCGGTCCGGCGTGAAGCGGCTGCGAATGGCGGTCAGTTTGGCGACAACCTGATTGCCGCTCCGCGTAACGCCGGTCTGACTTTTATCCCAGACCGCATTCGGATCTTTGTTTTCCTCTTTTGGATAAATTTCAGCCGGCTGAATCTCGGAGACCTTCAGGATCTGAGCGAAATGCGGCTCGGGCTCGGTGTAGGCCTCGGCCACCATTTTCATTTTCTCGCCCGAAATATCGATCAGCTGACTCGACTCCGGCTGGGCCGGCCCGACATTGATGTGGCGGCCTGCCGACAGCTTGTTCATTGCGACGAGCCATTTGCCGTATGGATTTTTCGTGTCGCTGCCGGCGACGACAAGGTGGCCGGGGCTGAAGTGGCAGGGCACCTTGTCGAGCACCACCTTGTTCAGGTCTTTCTTCTCGTCGTCGGTCCAGGGCGGCATCTTCCATTTGGTAATGTTCGAATCGATGAACATCGAAGTGTAGGCGAAGCCTTTGCCGTCGTACTGGGTGTGCAGCGGCCCGAGGCCCACGGGCACTTCGCCTTCGACCACGGCTTCGTATTTCACGATCGGGATGCCGCGGAAATCGCCATCGAATGTTTTGTTGTTGATCGCCGTTTGCACCTTCTCGAAGTTGATCACCGTCGTGGCCGGCTGCAGTTTTCCGCCGGCCACCACCCACTTGCCGCTCGGATCAACGTCCATTCCGTGCGGCGATTTCCCGATCGGCAGCAAATAAAGAACGCCGGGCACTTTCGCCGGATCGATGATCGGCACGCCATCCATCATCTGCGCCTGGCCGTCGGCCACTGCCTTCTCCGCGGCGCGCCAGTTTACGATTGCGCACAGGTCGCGATCTTTCTGGCTCGCGTTGGTCTCGAGAACGTCGTGGGCCATCTCCGTGTTGTAGCTGCTCCAGAAGGCCCAACCGCTGCTCGGGCCTTTACCGGTCGAGCCGAGATCCCAATCGAAGGGCGGCGTCAGAATCTGCCAGCCCACCTTCATTTCGCCGGTCTTTGGATCGACTTTGATGCCACTGAGCATGCCGTTGAATTCCTTTGCGTAATCTTTCGGATCAGCGACGCGGCCTTTCGGCAAGGGCACCGAGAAACGGCTGGCGCATAGAATGTATTCCGAGTTCTCCGTGATAAAGGAGGAGCCGTGGTTGCCCATCGAGTTCGGAATGGGCCCAAGAATCTGGTGCGTCTTGAAATCGCGCAGATCAATCCGCGCGATGCGGTTGTTCGCGTTGTCGTTCACGAAGAGCCAGCGCCCGTCGTATTTCGACGCCGTCTGCGACAGCCCCGGATGGTGCACGTCTCCCCACGTATAATCGCCCATCATTTTCTTCGATTCCTCATCGAAGCCGTAACCGGTGCCCGGATACGGCGCGAAAACGGGAATCGTGGTGATGTGGCGCATCGATGGGATTCCCGCCACGAAGACCTGGCCGGAATGTCCGCCGGAATAGAAGAGATAGTACTCGTCCTTCTCGCCGGGAGCGACGTAAGTGTCTTGCGCGTTTTGCGCGCGTTCGTTTTTAGCGGTGCTGGACTTTTGTCCGCAACTCGTCAGGCCGAGGACGCTGAGGAGCGATATCGTAGCGAGCAGATATGTGGTGGGAGTTTTCATTGGAGTGGGCTTGGTTTTGGAATACGGAACTACTTCACTGTCATGAAGCCTTTGGTTCCCTGCGAGTAATGTCCCGGGAAGGAGCAGAGATACAGGTACTCCCCGGGAATGAATGGCGCGTTGAAGGTGACTGTGTCGCTCTCACCCGGCCCAAGTAGTTTCGTATGCGCGATCACGTCCTTCGAACCCGGCGGAACATAATCATGCGCCGCTTCCATCGAGGCCTTGTCGAGAAAAGTCTGGACGTTACTGACGTTCACGCTCCGATCCAGCATGATGAAATTATGGCCCATCGAAAATTTCGGCGTTGTGCCTACGTTTTTCAGCGTCACCGAAATTTTCTGCCCTGGCTTCGCTTCGAAAGCCGTGACGTCGAACCGCATTTTGTCGTCAGCGTTGATTTCGACGGTTTTCGGCGGCGCTTCTGGCGCCCGGGAGCAACTGGAAAGCAAAAACGCGCTACAGCCGAGCGCGACTATTGGAAGTGCCTGCCAAACTGATTTGTTCATGCCGGCAGTATACATGTCGCCATGGGATTGCGCCTTGATGCAGATCAAAACATCTCGCGATTTCAATGGAACGATTTCGCCGTGCGATTTTCAATAGGCGTATGCGAAATTTTCTTCCTTGTGCAACGGCGCTCATCGTTTGTCTCGCCCTTGGTGTGGGCGCGTGCGGCAGAGGCGAGAATAGAGATGGTCGGGTGCGGCATTTCGACACGCGGGGCATTGTCCGCAGTTTCGCGCCGGATCGCGCCACGATCGACGTCGAACACGAAACGATTCCTGGTTTCATGCCATCAATGACGATGCCGTTCACCGCGCGCGATTCGAAGGAGATCGCAAATCTCCGGATTGGCGATGGAATTTCCTTCCGCATCGATGTCACCGACAGGGACGTCTGGATCGCAGATGTGAAAAAGATCTCGGCGAACGATGTGCAGCTTCCCAAAGCGACGCCGTCAGCACGGCCTTCGACAACAACTTCACGGCGTTTGAAGGAAGGTGACGTCATGCCAGTCTTCGAACTCACTAACGAAAAGGGCGAACGCGTCACACTTGATTCTTTTCGCGGTCGTCCCTGGATTCTCACCTTCATCTTCACGCGATGTCCGATGCCGAACTTCTGCCCCCGCATGGCGAAGAACTTCGCAGCGTTACAGAGCGCCATAAAAAGCGGCGACGGCGCACTCGCTCAAGCGCGACTGCTCAGTATCACGATCGATCCGCAGTTTGATAGCCCGGCCATATTAAAGGATTACGGACAGCATGAAGGCGCAGATCCGAAGATCTGGACCTTTGCAACGGGCGCGACTTCCGAGATCGAAGATTTGACTAGAGGTTTCGCCGTCTACACCGAACGGGAGGGCGGCACCATCACTCACGGCCTGACGACAGCGCTCATCGACCGCGACGGCAACATCGCGAAACTCTGGCGTGGCAACGCCTGGACAACGGATGAAGCGCTCGCCGCGTTGCGTACGGTGACGCAGCCATAGACGCAGGCTGTTTGGCTGACATTGACCTTTGTGGAAGTTTCGGCCGCGCACTAATTCTTCCCCCGCGGATAAGCGGCGCACACTACCTTCGAGCAATGAGAGGTACACGCCGAAACAATATTCAGGCGCGCGCTGATCTGTCCCAAATTCGGAACAGAAAATTCCCGAGCGCGAAATAAGAGCGAGGGCGCAGTCGAGCGGAAGAAATTCGGAAGCCACTTCCGATTAACGACTTAGAACTCGTTCTGCGCTCGTGGCATGGGCTTTGCATAAGGGTTCATCGTCAACCCGATTAAATATATGAACCAGAATACTCTCTCTGCCGAAGGCTTCGAATCGGCCTACGCGTTGCTCGTTCGTTCTGAAGAGAAGGAACGCAGCATGTTTGAAGGCGCTGCCTATCTCGTCTTCATCCTCAGCGCTGTGTTTTCGATCTGGCACGTAGCGCAACAGCCGATCGCATTGCCCAAGAGCGCGGTGATTCACACCACGTCGTTCGCGCAATGCGCGAATCCGCATCAGCAAGCCTAACCAGCCCATCAGACAAAAAGCGCAAACGGCGGCGTCTTTCTATCGTGAGGAACCGATCCGGGCGATTCCCATTTCATCTTTTTGAATCCAGACCACGCCCCTCGCGCATCTCACAGTGAAGATGAAACGCGTCGTTTCCCTTTGGCCCGCTTTCCCGTTCGTCGTTATCTAACGCCCCATCCTTACACCCACTAATTCCTACTATGATCCTCGATTCATTCCGCCAAGACGTCCGCGTCGGTCTCCGTGTCCTGTTCAAGGAGAAAACCTTCTGCATCCTCGCCGCGATCGTCCTCGCGCTCGGCATTGGCGGCGTGACGACGCAATTCACCGTCGTGAACGCGTTCGTGCTCCGCGGGTTTTCCTTTCCGCATCCCGAGGAGTTGATGACCGTCGGGCTGATCGACCCATTGGCCACCGACAACCAGAACAACAACGGCGCCGGCAACATTCCTTCCTCACAGGATTACGAAGATTTGCGCGCGGCCCAGCAATCCTTCGCGCTCATGTCCGGCTACCTCAATGGGTCGACGATCAATGTCACCTACAAAAACAGCCCGCAGCGCTACACCGGCGGTTATGTCACGGATGAATTCTTCAAGATCCTCGGCGTGTCACCGATTCTTGGCCGTGATTTCACGGCCGAGGACAACAAGCCGGGCGCGGAGAAGACCACGATTCTCGGCTACGAAATCTGGCAGCGCGATTTTGGCGGCGATCCGAAAATCGTCGGAGAGACTGTCCGCATCAACGGGCGCGCCGCGACTATCATCGGGGTGATGCCGCAGGGCTTTAAGTTCCCGGTCGCCGAGCAGCTCTGGGTGCCGCTCTATAACGAATTTCCGATCAAGCCGCGCGAAGATCCCTCCGGACTCGGGCCGGCTGTGATCGGCCGGCTCAAGCCCGGTGTAAGCGTCGATCAGGTAAACGCAGAATTTGTCAGCTACGCCAAGCGCATGGCGAAGGACTTTCCCAAGACGAACGGCCAGCTTGTTTCCGCGAGTGTGCAGCCGATGATCAACAGCTTCGTCGGGCCGCAACTGCGCCAGACAGTTTACGCAATGCTCGGCGCGACGGTCATGGTGTTGCTAATCGCCTGCGTGAACGTGATGAACATGCAGTTCGGGCGCGCCGCCCTGCGCGCCAAAGAACTCGCGATCCGCGGCGCGCTCGGCGCCACCCGCTGGCGGATCATGCGACAAATGCTGACGGAAAGTCTGCTCGTCGCTTCGTTGGGCGGAGTCTTTGGCGTACTCCTCGCCTATTACGCGGTCGGTCTGCTCGTGCGCGCAATCGGAAGCTTGCCGTTCCCATTGCCTTACTGGGTAAGCTTCGAGATCGATGGGACTGTGCTCGCCGCGACGCTCGCTGTCACTTTATTGGCCACAATTTTCTCGGGTCTTATTCCCGCATGGCTTAGCGCGCGCGCTAATCCCGCCGAAGCGATGAAGGAAAGCGGGCGCGGAAATAGCAGCCGCCTCGTCAACGTCATCACGCGCGTTCTCGTGGTCGCTCAAATCGCTTTCACCGCCGCGCTGCTCATCGCGGCCTCGCTCCAGGTCAAATCGATCCGGAACCAGACCACGCTCAATTACGGTTACGACGACAGCGGCGTTTACAGCGCGCGCATGGGTTTGTTTGAGGGTGACTATCCGACCTCGGAAGCGCGCCAGCAGTTTTTCGCGCGTGCCGTGCGCGCGCTTCGCACCAATCCGGCCTTTCAAAGCGCAGCGATGAGCGACCGCTTCCGCATGACCTTCGCGAACTTCGGCCAATTCGAAGTCGACGGGAAAACTTACGTCACCGATCGGGATCGTCCACGCGGCAACTCCGAAGCAGTCTCCGACGGATACTTTTCGACCCTGGGATTAAGAATCCTGGAAGGCCGCGACTTCACCCTTGATGACACCGACGCGAAGCAGCCGGTCGCGATCGTCAACGCCACTTTCGCGAAAAAATGGTTCGGCAAGGAGAGCCCGATCGGACGCCGTGTTCGCACCTTCAATCCCGCTCAGCCACAGCCATGGCGCACAATCGTCGGCGTCGTGCCCGACACGCTCATGCAGGGACCGTTCAATCAGGAGACTGATAGCGCCGGTTTTTATGTTCCGCTGCTCGGCGTCCCGCCGGCACCGCAGTTCGTCACGATCGTCGTCCGCCCACACCAGGGGCAGCGCGCGGACACGCTCGCTCCGGCGCTCGGCGCCGCGGTCAGTCAGCTTGATTCCAATCTGCCGACCTACTTCGGCGGCACACCCGCTCGTTTGCACGACGAAGCCTTGGGAGCCAATCGCATCATCGCGTCTCTCTTCACCATCTTCGGGGTGGTCGCCGTCGTGCTGTCGTCCGTGGGTCTCTACGGTGTCATGAGTTTCGCCGTAAGCCAGCGCACGCAGGAATTCGGCATCCGGATGGCACTGGGCGCGAACGCGGCGAGAATTCTGCGCATGGTCATGACCCAGGGCGCCTGGCAACTCGTCATCGGACTTGTCCTCGGGGCCGGCACCGTTGCACTCCTTCTCGGACTGATGGGCGGCGCAGCTTTGCAGAACTTCCTGTTTAAAGTGAACGCGCACGATCCATTCATTTACACCGCCGTGGCTGCATTGCTGACGATGGTTGCCGCGGCCTCATGTTTCGTTCCAGCGCTCCGTGCCACTCGCGTGAATCCGATGGAAGCATTGCGAACGGAGTAGGCGTCCGGCGCGGTAACGGCGCTTCGTTGTCGTCCTTATTCTTGAACAACTTTGCCTCGCTCTTCCCACTTCCGACTACCACCACGCGAACATGCCCCACGCTAGCAAGGTGGCGGCTCCTCCGATCCCAATTCCGAAAGCAATGGAGTAATCGAAGGCGCGCCGCCAGAACCCCACCTCTTCCCGGTCCGGGCGAAGGAAGGCCCCGACGAGGGCCAATGGGTAGCACGCGATGCCTAGAGCAAGTGTGGCCTCCAGCCAGGACAGGGCCATCGCCAACACCCAATAGATGAATCGAATCAGGTCGTCGTATCGGCTTCCTGTTTTGGGCAGGCTAGAGGTATGGTCGGGGCAAAAGGGCAGCGTAGTTTCGCTGCGATGGCCCGGGTTGCCACCCACGTACTTAGGCTGGGTGTCCACTCGCGTGCAAAACGGCGCCGCACAAAGTTCGGCCTTAGGGGGAAAGGCCTGCTCATCCTTTCTGTGCGTGACCATCCATGCTGCCCGGGTCCATACGTCCAGGGACTGCTTTCCCGCTTGGCGGAAGGGATACAGGATCGCGACGAGCAGCAGGACAAGGATGATGCCAGCGACCACGCAACCCACAATAGAAGACTGATTTCCTTCGGACTTCACTTTTGGCAGTGTGCGCCTGCTGTTTTCGCAGTCCAGCTCCCTTTTCGCGCTATGCTGAGCATTGTTCCAGCCTTTCTTCTCCGCTCGCATTACCATCTGCTACAGCGATTGGCGCCTGGTCGAGGCACCATCGCGCCGGGATCCGCGCATCCGTCCTTACCCAACGACCTAAGGGTAGGCCGTCTCCAGTGCGGGCGGTTCGGTGAACCGCCCCTACCTGCTGATCGAGCACCGGAATCGGCGCTTCAACGCGTCTGCGCAGCGATTCGTGCTAGATTGTCGATCGGATGTTTGAGATCAAAGCCAAGGATAAGATGGTCGAGCGTGCGCTCCTCGTCGGAGCGTACCTCGACACGGACAAGAAAGCTGACGCGCAGAGCTTGCTCGCGGAGTTGGAAGAGCTCGTCGACACGCTCGGCATTCCCGTGGTCGAGCGGATGCTTGTGCATCATCGTGAACAACACCCGCGCTATCTGATCGGTTCGGGGAAGGCGCAGGAAATTGTCGACCTCGCGAAAAAGCTCGAGTGCGATGTGCTTGTTTTCGACAATGAGCTGAGCCCATCGCAGCAGCGCAATTGGGAGGAACTCGCCGGGATGACCGTGGCGGATCGGCACGAAATTATTCTCGATATTTTCGGCGCCCGCGCTCAAACGCGCGAAGCCCGGATCCAGGTGGATCTCGCGCGCATGGAATATTCGCTGCCGCGATTGACGCGCGCGTGGAGTCACCTCGGACAGCAGGGCGGCGGAATTGGCGCGAAGGGCGAAGGCGAAAGCCAGCTCGAACAGGACAAGCGGAAAATCCGATTGCAGATCGACCGCTTGAAGCGGGAACTGGAAGCGGTCCGTCGCGCTCGCGCCACCCAGCGGAAGGACCGCAAACGCGCACCGGTGCCGAACGCAGCGATCGTTGGCTATACAAATGCCGGCAAGTCCTCGCTCCTGCGCCGGCTCACCGGCGCTGACGTGCTGATCGAGAACAAGCTTTTCGCCACGCTCGATACCACCACGCGAAAAATCGCGCTCCCGAACAAGCAGCCGTTGTTGCTCACCGACACAGTCGGCTTCGTGCGCAAGCTCCCGCATCAGCTCGTGGAGGCATTCAACGCCACGCTCGAGGAAGCCGCGGTCGCAGATTTTCTGATCCACGTGCTCGATGTCTCCCAACCGGAAGTGATGGAATTTTACAACACGACCATGAGCGTCCTGACCGATCTCGGCGCCGACACCAATCAGATGCTCGTTGTCTTCAATAAGGTGGACAAAGTTAGCGATCCTTCCGCGCTCTTCGCTCTGCGCCGTCATTTTCCCCACGCTGTTTCCGTCTCCGCGCTCAGCGGCGATGGAATGGACGAATTGATCGAGCGTATCTCCGAATTCGTGGCGAGAGGTACCATGACGGTAGAGCTACGCTTGCCCAGCGCGCGTGCGGATCTACTCGCCAGGTTGCATCGCGAGGGAACTGTTCGCGAGGTACATTACGATAACGATTTTACAAGTGTCGTCGCTACGATCCCGGCTCGCGCCCTGGAAGTATTTGCAGCATTTCTTGCGCTGCCAGTCTTTTACCCTCTCGATGAGGTCGTGCCCGCATCGATCCTCCATCTGCCAACAACAGATCAAGGTAGACCAGCATAACCGCCGAAACATATTCGGAAAGACAGTGGTCCCATAGAGGGGCCTAAGGGCGGGCGGCGGGCCGGGCAACAGCAGCAATGGTCGCTCGAGCAAAGCGAATGGCGCGATCAGCGTCGTATCGCCCTTACACACAAACACGGGTCATTCCGCGTCTCGGGTCGCCGAAGGGACACGTCACGCGCGGGTTGCGCCACACCATCGGAGGAAATGGGCAGACTTCGGTTGCGCAAGGCTCCTCGCCGTCTGCGCGTGCCCGCGATGACACGCACAGAGAAGCGACTTGAAAAAACCCTCTCGCTACGGCGCGCCGCGGTCGTAGACTTCGACCAGGCCAACGCCGGTGCCGTTGTTCAGTCCCGCGAGCAACGCGGTGTAAAGACCCGGCGGCAGCGTCGCCGCGATGGCAGCCTCGAGATTGTTGCTCGGCGCAAGACCCGCCGCGGTAATTATCGCGGCTTGAGCCGGGTTG
>DASVJK010000032.1:0-3235 GCA_036385955.1 Chthoniobacterales bacterium
ATCGCCTCGGCAATTTGCGTGGTCAGCCGCTCCTGGATCTGCAAGCGGCGCGAAAAGGCTTCGATGAGGCGCGGTATCTTGCTCAGGCCGATCACTTTTCCGTTTGGGATGTAGGCCACGTGCACCTTGCCAAAGAACGGCAAAAGGTGGTGCTCGCACAGGCTGAACATTTCGATGTCTTTCACGATCACCATCTCGTCGTAGCTGACCGTGAATAGCGCCTTGCGCAAAAGCGCTTCGGGATCGTCCTTGTAGCCCTTGAGGAGAAATTGCATGGCCTTATGCACGCGTGCGGGTGTGCGCGAAAGGCCTTCGCGATCGGGATCTTCGCCGAGGCGGATAATCATTTCGCGCACCAGCTCTTCGTAGGTGGCGCTGGTCAGGGCGTTCGATTCAGTGGTCGATTTCATAGGTTCTTGGTCGTTAGTCGGTGGTCGTTCGTCGTTTGCAAACTGTATCCGCCAACGACCGACGACCAACGACTAACGACCGCTTTCTCCCGAATATTCAAATGAATTCATCATCGTCTCTTCAATTCGTATCTTTTCTAGATGAGCCTTATGGAAGTCGCGCTTCACAATTTCGTAGATCGCGATGCATAGGTTTTCCGTGGTCGGAACAGCCTTCACGAATTCTGCAAGCAGGTTCAGGTTCTGGTGGTCGTAGCGCTCAAGAATCTGGTTGCGCACGAAGCCATCCAGATCAACCAGATTGCAGACCATGCCCGTCTGGTCATCGACCGGTCCACTTACGGTAACTTCGACCATGTAGTTGTGCCCATGTCCAAAGGGATTATTGCACTTGCCGTAGGTCGCGCGATTTTCTTCTGCCGACATCTCGTCGCTATGCAAGCGGTGTGACGCCGAAAACATGTACCGCCGGGTCAGGTGCGCCTTCATGCTTCTCCGTAAAAATCGACGAACAGGTCGGGCGTTTCGTAGACGCGCACGCGATGCAACTGCGCCGCGTCGAGCTTCGGCGCGAGGCGCTGCCAGATGGCGATGGCGAGGTTCTCGGTCGTCGGGATCTTGGTGAGGAACTCGGGCACTTCCTTGTTCAGGAAGCGATGGTCGAGCGCGTCGAGCACTTCCCTGCTCATGACGTCCTTCAAGTGCTTCAGGTCGACGACAAATCCCGACTTCGGATCGACCGCGCCCTTCACCGTGACTTCCAGGGTGTAGTTGTGCCCGTGCCCGTTGGGATTATTGCACTTGCCGAAGACACGCTGGTTCTCGTCCGGAGTGAACTCCGGATTGTGATAGAAGTGCGATGCGGAGAATTCCGCTTTGCGTGTGAGATAGACCATAGAGTCAGTTCTCAGCTTTCAGTTCCCAGTTCCCAGTTGTTGATTCTCAATGCTCGGAATCGTTCTTCCGACTTGCATCGCCGCATGGTTGCTTTCACTCGGCGCGCCAACGCTGTAGGCACGGCCCTTCCACGATACTTGACCACTCTCGTGGGCCTTCTTTGAGCGTAGCAGCAGATAGGCGAACAGCGGCAGACCGAAAGCAATTGCGAGCAGGTTGTTCGCGGTTGCGAAATGCGCGGCGCGAATTCGGCGGTACACCAAAAGCCAGAAGGCAGCGCACAAAATCCAGACGAAGTGGCGGCTAGCTGCGACAGACACGGCTAGGCCCAGCGCCGACCATGCTCCGAACCACAAGAACAAACTCTGGAACGCGAGAAATTCTGGTCGAGGAAACAACAGCGCCAGATTCTTCGTCCATCCCTCACGAAGGCGGGCCCAGTTGCGGTACATGCGCGTGCGCACGGCGTCTCCGCCGTAGCGGAAGTGCACGCGCTGGCCAGCATTGCGGAACAGCCGGGCCAACGCCACGTCTTCCAGTATTTCTGTCGCCACCGCGGCGTGCCCGCCCACGGCTTCGTAGGCCGCGCGGCGGACAAAAATGTACTGCCCGTTCGCAGCAACAATTCCGGAACTCTGCTCGCGCACTTTCCGGAGCGGGTACTGTGCCGCCAGTTCCGCAAAGATTACAGGCATCACGGCTCTCTCGGCGAAGGTGACGACTACCTGCTCGGGAGAATAGGAGAGCAAATCGGCCTGCGCATTCCTGGCTTCGTCCAAAGCCCGCGCCAGCGATCCGGGCCTATGCACGGTGTCCGCGTCGGTGAACAACAGCCACTTCGCACGCGCTTCTTTGGCCCCGGCAACGACCGCATTGTTCTTTCCCGTCCAGGTCTTCCCTGTCGAGTCCTGACGCAGAGGCCCCGCGGAAATCACCCGCACTCCGGCAAAACTACGCGCGATCTCGCGGGTGCGATCGGTGGAGCCATCGTCGACCACGATGATCTCGAAAGCCACGCCGGCTTGGGACGACAGCGACTCCAAACAGTCGCCGAGGCTGGCCTCTTCGTTCCGGGCGGGAACGATGATCGAGACATCGGGGATCGCAAGATCCGGGATCGGGAACTGCGTCAGCGCGACTGGGAGTGAACGATCCATCAGTTTTTCGCTATTATAGCGGGGTGAGACGAACGCTTCTTCCCCCGGTACTAGCCACGTTTCTAGTCATTGGATTGCTGGCCGCCCTCAGCGGATGCTACAGCGGGAGCCATCCCGCTCGCATCGGTTCGAATGCCCCGGACTTCACCTTGCAGGATTCCGACCACAAAGTCACGCTCAGCCAGTTTCGCGGACAGGTGGTGGTGCTGAATTTTTGGGCGACGTGGTGTCCGCCCTGTATCGAAGAGACTCCGTCGCTGGTTCGGATGCAGGCGCATCTTAAAGATAAAGGTGTAGTGGTGCTCGCCGTCAGCATTGACGCCGACGACGCGGCGTACCACAAGTTTCTCAAGGACTACAGCGTCAATATGGTCACGGTGCGGGATGAAGCGAAGAAGGCGAGTTCGCTCTATGGCACGTTCGGCTGGCCGGAAAGCTACGTCATCGATCGCAACGGACTCATTCGCCGCAAGTTCATCGGAGCCGTGGATTGGACCAGCCCGGAGATTACGGAGTTTTTAAGTAAACTGTAGACAGGCCTTTTGATATGCGAATCGCAATCGGCATCGTGGTCACGGTCCTGATGATTGGTCTTCTGAGCCTGGCCGGCTTTGGACCATACTATGCGCGAAGGATCTGCCTGGACTTGGTTGGCGACAAACTCTATTGGGAGTCCGTCCGGACTGCTGGAATGCGATCCGTAAACTGTGGATACGTGGAAACAGGTCATGACGCTCGCAATGCGAACGACTGTGTCAGGGCAGCCCTAGC